>JAAFHS010000329.1 GCA_013298485.1 Rhodobacterales bacterium | reverse complement strand
CCCGGCAGGCCAGCACGATTGACCGCCTGCAACGCCTTGTCAGCATGCTGGCCGAACGCGAGGCCGGGCGCGAAGACGCGGGTGAGGTACCGAGCGCAAATCAGAAACCGCCGCATTGGTAATCCGGGGCGTTGATCTGACGGCACTGGCGGTCACGCTGGTGCTGGGGGCCATCGGTGGGATCATCGCACATTGGCTGCATTTGCCATTGGGCTATCTGCTGGGGTCGCTGACCGTGGTGGGCCTGACCGCGGCCATGGGCTGGCAGCCGTTCGGGCGGGCGATGGTGCTGCCTGCACGCCTGCGGTTTTCGTTCGTGCCGGTGATCGGCGTGGCGATCGGCGGGGCGTTCACGCCTGCGGTGGCGCGTGAGGCGCTGGGCTGGGGGCCATCGCTGCTGGCGCTGTGCATCTTTGTGCCCTTGGCGCATGGGATCGGGTTTCTGATCTACCGGCGCGGCGGGCTGCCACGGGCGGAGGCGTTTTTCGGCGCGGTGCCCGGCGGCCTGATCGAATCGGTGCAGCTGGGCGAAGAGGCGGGCGCCGATGTGCGGCTGCTGACGGTGCTGCAGTTTCTGCGGCTGATCCTGACAATCATCAGCGTGCCGATGATGTTCTGGGCGCTGACGGGGCAGGCTGTCGGATCGGCATCGGGCGCGCGGATGGTGGGGGCGGATGCAGCGCTGGGTTTCAGCGATGTGGCGGTGCTGGTGGCGGCTGGGCTCGTGGGGGTGGCCGTCGGGCGGGGGCTGCGGCTGCCGGGGTGGATCATCACGGGACCGATCCTGATGTCGTCATTCGTGCATGTGATGGGTTGGGTGGAGGGCGTGCCGCCGGGCTGGCTGGTGGCCGGCACGCAGGTGGTGCTGGGCACGGGGCTGGGTGCGCGGTTCGCGGGCGTGGACTGGGCGATGCTGGGCCGCGCGGGGCGGCTGGCACTGGTGAACGGGGTGGTGGCGCTGCTGCTGGCCTTTGGATTTGCGCAAGCCCTGCATCTGTGGGTGGGCGAGCCTGTGGCGGCGGTGTTTCTGGCCTTTGCGCCGGGGGGATTGGCGGAGATGAGCCTGATCGCGCTGAGCCTGCAGATGAGCGTGATCTATGTGACGGCACACCACGTGGCGCGGATCGTGCTGGCGGTGACAGTGGCGCGGATGTTCTGGCGGAAGGGGCAAAATTGACGGCTGTCAATTTTCAACTTTATCCAATGAAATCAATGAAAATTTGAAGTTATCCACAGGAGTTTTAAGACCTTGTTAACACACTTTGATCGGGTCGCGGCCCCCCTCCCCTGACCCCTCCCGACGCGGGGGCGGGGAAGCGCCTGTCACGGGTGCGCGGTGATTGTGGATGGCGCGGCGCGCGTCAGTTCGGCAGGTCCAGCACGCCCCCGGACATCAGGGCGACCATGCTCGGGTTATCCAGAAACCCGGTCGCGGGCAGATCGCGGCTGTCCTGGAATGCGCCAATGGCGCGGCGGGTGGCGGCATCGAAGCGCCCGTCCACCGTGCCGGGGTTAAGGCCGAGCGAGGCGAGCCGCCCTTCGATCAGGGTGCGCGCAACCGGGCTGAGCTGCAGGGCAAGCTCTGCCGATTGCGCCGCCTGGGCCCCCGGCACGGGTACTTCCGTCCCGTTCAGCGCGGCGATGCGCGCGCGGGCCTGATCCGCGAAACCGCCCGTGGGGTGATCCGTCAGGTATTGGGTGTAGGAGGCTGCGGTATTTCCGGCGCGGGCCGTGTCCCATGCGGCGCGGTCCGCGGCGGCGGCCTCGGCCGCGCGGGCATCGTCGATCACCTTGATGCGCTGGTTGGCAAGATCGGCAAACGCGCCTTCGGGATAGCGGCGCAGATAGGCGCGCAGTCCCGCCTCATCCCCCGCCTTGCCGGTCTGGTCCCAATAGGCGCGGTCCTCAGCCGCGGCGGTGGCACGCTGGGCAGCAGCCTCGGCCTCCAGTTCGGCGCGGCGGCGGTCGGCCTGGGCGGACAGCTGCACGATCTGTTCACGCGTCAGATAGCCGCTTGGCGCATGGCCGTAGCGGCGCTGCCAGTCGGTGATGGCGGTGCGCGAGCCTGCGCCGAACACGCCGTCGATGCCCTTGGGATCAAAGCCTGTGATCGCGAGGCCCTGCTGGATATCGCGGCGCGCGGCGCGGGTCAGACCCAGTGCCTCTTCGGCCAGACGCGCCTCAAGCTGGGGTTCGGACTGGATGCGGGCGATTTCGGATGTGGCTGCCGCCGCATGGCGCCCTGCGGGATAGCGGCGCAGATAGGCCTGATAGCCGTCAACGGTGCCGATCAGCTGGGTCGCCTGCCAGAGCGTGTCATCGCCATCGGGGCCGATGGGGCGGGGCGGGGTGGTGCCATCGCCCGCGCGGAAGGCGATCAGCGGGGCAAGGAAACCCGAGGCCTGAAAATCGGTGTCGGCAAGCATGGCGGCAAGGCTGCGCCCGCGTTCGGGCAGGGCGGTGGCGGCAAAATCACCGATGTCATAGGCATCGCCCTGCACCAGCGTCACGCCCTGCGGCACAGTCAGCGCGCCGATGCCGGGGGTCAGGCCCGGCCCGAGGGGCAGGCGGCGGTCTTCGGTGCCCAGCAGCACGACGGCCCCGCCGGGCGCGCGGGCGGCGATGGTCAGGATGGATTGCAGATCGATGCCCTGCGCACCGGCGGTGGCCAGATCCACGGTGTCAGCCTCGGTTCCCAGAAACCATGTCTGGCCCGCACCGGTGGCGAAATGGCCCGACAGCACAATGACCAGACGGCCATCTTCCAGCGGCTCGGCGATCAGGCCGGACAGGGCGGTGCGCAGGGCGGCGGTGGTCATATCCGCGCCGGTGATGACGCGAAAGCCTGCGGTCTGCAGGGGCGTTTCGGCATCCAGTGCTGCGGTGGCCCCGGAAATGCGGGCGGCGGTGCTGTAGGTCTGGTTGCCGATCAGCAGGGCGCGGTCTTCGGCCAGGACGGGGGTGGCCAGCAGGCACAGGATCAGGGCTGTCAAACGCATCGGGGCCTCCGCTCGATTATTTTTCGTCCAGATTGTCATGCGCGGGCGGGGACGCATAGGGCGGGTGGCGGCATCGGCGGAAGATTGCGAGAGACGGGCCCGTTGCCTATTGGTCGTGAGGCTGGCAGAAGGGCGGGCATGATCAAGCAGCTGCCCTACAGTGCGATGCGCGCGATTTTCACCCGGTTTCAGGCGATCGAGCCGGAGCCGAAGGGGGAATTGCACCATCTGAACGACTTCACGCTGGTCGTCGCGGTGGCGCTGTCGGCGCAGGCGACGGATGTGGGGGTGAACCGGGCGACAGGGCGGTTGTTTGCCATCGCCGATAGCCCTGAAAAGATGCTGGCGCTGGGTGAAGAGGGGTTGATTGGTTACATCAAGACCATCGGCCTTTACCGCAACAAGGCGAAGAATGTGATCAAGCTGTGCCGCATTCTGATTGATGATTTCGGGGGCCGGGTGCCGACCTCGCGCGCGGCGCTGCAGAGCTTGCCGGGGGTGGGGCGCAAGACGGCGAATGTGGTGTTGAACATGTGGCACGGCTATCCGGCGCAGGCGGTGGATACGCATATCTTCCGGGTGGGCAACCGCACGGGGATATGCCCGGGCCGCGACGAAGTGGCGGTGGAACGCGCGATTGAAGACAACGTTCCGGTGGAATTTCAACAGCATGCGCATCACTGGCTGATCCTGCACGGACGCTATATCTGTGTCGCGCGCAAACCCAAATGTGCCATCTGCCCGATTGCGGAATGGTGCCAGTATCAGGAGAAGACCGCGTGAGCCGTTATCAGGTTGTGGGCATCGGGAATGCCATTGTGGATGTGCTGGCGCAGGCCAACGAGACGTTTCTGGACCATATGGGGATCACCAAGGGCATCATGCAGCTGGTGGAGCGCGAACGGGCGGAAACGCTGTATGGCGCGATGAAGGATC
>JAAFHS010000328.1 GCA_013298485.1 Rhodobacterales bacterium | reverse complement strand
GAAGCGGCGATAGGGGAAAATTGACGGCTGTCAATTTCCAGGATTAGTGATTTATAACAGATGGATAGGTTTTTAGAATCGGGTCATTTTAAGACTTTTGAAAGGATTTGAGGTTGCGGGTGGGGATGGTGTTTGGCAAGGTTGATCTGAGTCCGTTACAGACCTTCCCTTGTCCTGACGGAGGGCGCGGCCCGGCGCGCTGCGCGCTTGATTCCGGGCCAAGAAGGGCAGAGCGAAAGACCGCCCCGTCCCGCGCAGCCGTCTTTCACCATCCCCCTCAATGATCCCCGTCCAGAAAATCCGCCTCCTGATCCGCGACATCCAGACCCATCGCCTCCATCCCGGCTTCCAGATGTTCGGGCAGATGCATCATGCCCATCAGGTAATCCGCCGTGGGCACCGTGACCGCCGAACGCGCGGTTTCGACCGCCTCATCGAAATCAGCCGCCTCGAACGCGCCGCGGCCGACCCAGGCCAGTGCCACGAGATGCGCCTTTTCGTCGTCATTCATGCCGTCAATGAAGGCGTGCAGTTCATTGTGCCGCAGTTCCGCCTCGCGGAACAGAAAGATGATATGGACGACCTTCTGGGGATTAAGCTCGAGCATGGCACCGCCTCCGGACTGACCCTAGCGTGGACTGACATCGGCCCTGATGCAAGTGCGGTGGACGACGCCGTCCGATGGCCCTAGTCTGACCTGCGACGAATCCCGACGAGGCCCGATGTCAGACGACACAGTGCAAGGCTACCGCGTTCTTGCCCGCAAATACCGCCCGCAGACCTTTGCCGACCTGATCGGGCAGGAGGCGATGGTGCGCACCCTGAAAAACGCCTTTGCGGCCGACCGGATCGCGCATGCCTTTGTGATGACGGGGGTGCGGGGCGTGGGCAAGACCACCACGGCGCGGATCATCGCCAAGGGGCTGAACTGCATCGGCCCGGATGGCGCTGGCGGGCCGACGACGGAACCCTGCGGGCTGTGCGAGCCGTGTGTGGCAATCACCGAAGGCCGCCATGTCGATGTGATGGAGATGGATGCGGCGTCGCGCACGGGCGTCGGCGATATCCGCGAAATCATTGATAGCGTGCACTACCGGGCGGCATCGGCGCGGTACAAGATCTATATCATCGACGAAGTGCATATGCTGTCGACATCTGCCTTTAACGCGCTGCTGAAAACGCTGGAAGAACCGCCCGCGCATGTGAAGTTCATCTTTGCCACGACAGAAATCCGCAAGGTGCCGGTGACGGTGCTGTCGCGCTGCCAGCGGTTTGATCTGAAACGGATCGAGCCTGAGGTGATGATGGCGCATCTGGCGCGGATCGCGGGGCTGGAAGGGGCGGCACTCGCCCCCGATGCGATGGCGCTGATCACGCGGGCAGCGGAAGGATCGGTGCGCGACGCGATGAGCCTGATGGATCAGGCGATTGCCCATGGCGCGGGTGAGACGACGGCGGCACAGGTGCGCGCGATGCTGGGGCTGGCCGACCGGGGCCGGGTCCTTGATCTGTTCGACATGGTGATGCGGGGGGATGCGGCGGGCGCGCTGACGGAACTGGCGGGGCAGTATGCCGACGGGGCGGACCCGATGGCGGTGCTGCGCGACCTTGCCGATATCACGCATTGGATTTCCGTCATCAAGATCACGCCGATGGCGGCGGATGACCCGACAACGCCCCCGGATGAGCGGGCGCGCGGCCTTGACATGGCGGGGCGGCTGCCGATGCGGGTGCTGAGCCGGACCTGGCAGATGCTGCTGAAGGCGATCGAAGAGGTGGCGCTGGCGCCCAATGCGATGATGGCCGCCGAAATGGCCATGATCCGCCTCACGCATGTGGCCGATCTGCCGGACCCGGAGACCCTGATCCGCAAGCTGCAGGGGACGCCGCCGCCCGCAGCGGTGGCGCAGCCCGCGGCACCGATGCCTGCGGGGGGCGGTGCGCGGATGGTACAGGCCGTCGGGCAATCCATCGCGGCGCAGCCGGTCGAGGCGGGGCTGACCCTGTATGGCAGTTTCGACGCAGTGGTGGAGTTGATCCGCGAGAAGCGTGACATGCGCCTGTTGGTGGAGGTGGAAACCACCTTGCGCCTTGCGCGCTATGCGCCGGGGCGGATCGAATTTGAGCCGGCACCGAATGCCGCCACCGATCTTGCATCGCGGCTGGGCCAGCGGCTGCAGGGGTGGACGGGTGCGCGCTGGGGCGTATCGGTCGTCTCAACCGGCGGGGCCCCGACGATTGCGGAAACCCGTGATGCGGCACAGGATGCCGCGCGCAGCGAGGCTGCGCAAAACCCCCTGGTGCAGGCCGTGATGGCGGCCTTTCCGGGGGCGAAAATCAGTGACATCCGCACGCCCGAAGCGTTGCGCGCACAGGCGGCGAGTGATGCCCTGCCCGAGGTGGAAGACGAATGGGACCCTTTCGAAGACAATTGATTCTTTTCATGGCGAGTGCCGCCCCCGCGATGGCCGAGGTGTGCGACAAGGCCCGGCCCGGCTGGACCCCCGGCGACGGCCCGCTGGGCCTTTGGGGCGAGCTGGCCGCATTTGTGGCCACACCCGCGATGCTGGCGATCGTGGCCGCACTCGTGGCGGGCTGGTATTTCCGGCAGCAAGTGCTGCTCAGTGCGGTGATGCTGGGCTGCCTTGTGTTCGGCATCCCGCAACGCTGGCCCGTCAACCCCGACCTGATCGCGGCTGCACGCGCCGAGGGGTGCATGGGGCCACCGACCCTTGTGATCGGTCTTCTGGCGCTGATATGGTGCGGTGCAGCAGTCGGATTGTTCGTGCGGCGCAAAAGGGTGACATGATGCTGAAAGGATTGGGTGGCCTGAGCGGGCTTGGCGACATGGCCAAGATGATGAAGACCGCGCAGGAAATGCAGGCGAAACTCGCGGATATGCAGGGCGATCTTGCCCGCATCGTGGTGATCGGCGAAAGCGGGGGCGGGCTGGTCAAGGCGCGCGCGACCGCGAAGGGCGAGCTGACGGGCCTTGAGATTGATCCGTCGATCTTTGTTGCGTCGGAAAAGGAAGTGGTCGAAGACCTGATCCTGGCCGCGATCAAGGATGCGCAGGCACGGGCCGCCGCACGCAGTCAGGCCGAAATGGGCAAGATGGCCGAAGGGCTGGGCTTACCTCCGGATTTCAAGCTGCCGTTCTGAATGGACGATGCGCGCGCCATTGAAGATCTGATTGACCTGATGTCCCGCCTGCCGGGGCTGGGGCCGCGTTCGGCGCGGCGCGCGGTCTTGATGCTGCTGAAAAAACGCGGGCAGGTGATGGCCCCGCTGGCGGCCAAGATGGCGCATGTGGCGGCCACCGCGCGCGATTGCGTGATCTGCGGCAATATCGGCACCGATGATATCTGCGCGATCTGCGCCGATCCGGCGCGCGCGACGGGCGAGATCTGCGTGGTCGAGGATGTGGCAGACCTGTGGGCGATGGAACGCGGGCGGGTCTTCAAGGGCCGCTATCATGTGCTGGGGGGCACGCTGTCGGCCCTTGATGACATGGGGCCGGATGCGTTGCGCATTCCGCAGCTGGCCCAGCGGGTGGCGGACGACGGGGTGCGCGAGGTGATCCTTGCGCTGAACGCGACAGTCGATGGCCAGACAACGGCGCATTACATCGCCGATGTGCTGGCGGCCTCGGGGGCCACGATCACCAGCCTTGCGCAGGGCGTGCCCATCGGGGGAGAGCTGGATTATCTGGACGATGGCACGATCGGTGCGGCGCTGCGGGCGCGCAAGGCGTTCTGATCGCAGGGCAAAAGACAGACACCGTCCGGACCCTGGGGCAGGGAGGACACCCAAGGGCCCGGACGGTGCGTCAGCGGATCAGTGTGCCTTGCGGGCGAAGACTGTCACCAATCCGCGAGCGTGATCCCGTTCTGCCAGACCGCGTTACTTGCGGCGCGATGGCCGCACAGCGGCAGCTGCGGCAGCGGGATT
>JAAFHS010000327.1 GCA_013298485.1 Rhodobacterales bacterium | reverse complement strand
GATTTACGGCGGGCTGCAGGACAAGTTTCAGGCTACACAGAGATGTGAAGGGGCAGGTGCGCCCAGATCCACATGGTCCAGAACCCGAGGGCGAGCCAGGGGCCGAAGGCAAGGGCGGCGTGACGGTTGCGCAGGCCCTGCAGACCGGCATAGGCAAGTCCGCCGAGCGCTGCAATCAGCAAAACCATGGGCAGGGCCTGCCAGCCCAGCCATGCGCCTGCCCCCGCAAACAGTTTGGCATCGCCCAGACCCAACCCGTCAACCCCGGTGCGCCGATAATACCAGCCACCGATGGCGGCAAAGACCGCAAAGCCCGCGGCAGCCCCGATCAGATGGTGCTGGATGGGCAGCAGCGGCAGCCAAAGGGCCGCGGCCAGCCCGGCAGGGATCAGCGGCAGGCTGAGCAGATCGGGGATGCGGAACGTGCGCAGATCGATGATGGCGATCGCGCCGAGAGTGACCGTCAGGGCCGCCGTCAGCCCCCAGAATAGTGCCATGTACCGTCCTTTTTGCGTGCCTTTGCCATCCCGCAGTTCTGCAATCAGACCGCTCCTGAAAGATACTGCATATCTTTGCAGGGGCATCTGAAACTTTTGCGCGCGCGCCCACGTATCTCCACCACCAGAGAACGGGGCAACTTGCGTGTCGCTGCTTGCGATGCCGGTCACTTCCATTTGCGGAACCATACGCGCGCGCAGCCGTGCGATCACAGGGTCACGGTCTGGCGTGGCCCGCAAGGAGGAACGGATGAAGATAAGTTCACGACTTTTACTGGGGACGGTGCTTGCCGGAACCATCGCCGCCGCGGCCCCCGCCGTGTGGGCGTCGAGCCACCGCGAAGCGCCTGCGATTTCGGGCATGCCCCGCGTGGATTCGACCGACTTTTACATGTTCCGCAGCTATGAGCCGGGTCGGGACAATACGGTTACGCTGATTGCGAACTATGTCCCCCTGCAGGCCCCTTATGGTGGCCCAAACTATTTCACGATGGACAACGACGCCATCTATGAAATCCATATCGACAATAACGGGGATGCCGTCGAAGACATCACCTTCCAATTCAATTTCAATACTGTGCTCGCGAACAACGGACGCGGTCTTGGTATTGCAAGCGGCGTTGGGGCCAACGGCGCAGCCCCGCCGAGCGTTGCAATCCCGCTGCGCCAGATTGGTCCGCTGAATGGTGCTATGGGCAGCATCGGCAATCTGAACGAAACCGAAACGTACACTGTGACGATGATCACAGGTGATCGGCGCAGCCGGAACCGCACCGCTTTGCGTCCCGTCACGGCACCGATTTCCGGTCAACCAACAGTGTTTGTTAAGCCGGTGGACAACATCGGAACCAAAACCATCCCTGACTACAATGCCTACGCGAATGACTTCATCGAGAATGTCAGCTTCGGTACTTGTGGCAGCGGACGTATCTTTGTCGGACAGCGCGAAGAGAACTTTGCCGTGAACCTGGGTGAAGTGTTCGACTTGGTGAATCTTGTTCCGATCCAAGGTACTGTCGTAAATCCTGACTATCCGCAGTATCTTGCCGGTCCGACCTTGACGCGACCGGTCGGCATCAATCAGGACCGCGCAAATGATGATGTGGTTGACGAGTTCAACGTGACATCAATTGCTGTCGAAGTCCCAATCGCCTGTGTGACTGGGACGACCAATGGCCGCAACGGTGTGATCGGCGGCTGGACATCGGCAAGTCTGCCACAGGCACGACTGCTGGACCCGACGCCGACATACAACGGTACGGCACGCAGCGGTGGCGCTTTTGTGCAGGTTTCGCGTCTGTCGAATCCGCTTGTGAACGAACTGGTGATCGGTTTGCGTGATAAGGATCGGTTTAGTGCGTCCGAGCCGAAAGATGACGGACAGTTCGCACAATATGTGACCAACCCGACGCTTCCTGCGTTGATCAATGCGTTGTTCCTTGGTCCTGTAAATACCCTTACGGGCGGGAATTTCACCAACCTCGCGCCAACAAACCCAACCCGCGTCGATCTGCAGCGCGCTTTCCTGACCGGGTTTGCGGGCTTCAATCAGGTTGGCAGTCGCGCGAACCCCGTCGCTTCCGAAATGATCCGGTTGAATACGACCATCCCAGTGACGCCGCTTGCCAATCAAAGCGTCTTTGGCTTTGCGGGAGGTGACAATGCTGGATTCCCGAACGGGCGGCGTCCTACCGATGACACTGTTGATATCGCACTTCGGGTTGTGATGGGTGCTTTGTGCCATATCGGTGCTGACCCTGCAAACCCGGCTACGGCAACCGCACTGGGTTCTTGCTCACCGAACCAAGCACCGATTGGCGCTGTCCCGTTGACCGACGGCGCACCACTTGATCCGTCAGAGTTGACTGCGGCCTTCCCCTACCTGAACCCACCGATCCCGGGTTCGCCCAACAATTGATGGAGAGGATGACATGACACGTTCACGTAAACTATCCATCACGGCGGTTCTGTCGCTTGCCATCCTTGCCGCTTGCGGCGGGGGTGGGGGCGGGCAGATCGGGGATGCGGCGGCGCAGTTCGGGCAGCCGTTTGCTGCGGCCTTCCGGGCCGGGGCCACGGCTGAACCGGCTGAGCCGGGTGCTGTCACCTATCTGACGGTGGCCGATACCAACGAAGCGGCACGCCTGACACAGGAGCCGGTGAATTTCTGAGTACCGAGTGACTGTTTATGATGGGGGGCGGCGGTGGCAACATCGCCGCCCTTTCCTCATGGCCTGCCGCTTTCATGGCACCGTGCGGCGGGCGGTGACGATCACTTCGCGGTTGCCGCCGGGGGTTGTGATGCGGTGCAGCAGGCTGTCGCGCGCCTGCGTGGTCTCGCCGATCGTCACACGCGTGATCAGGGTGAAATAGGATGATGTGAGGCCCGCCTGCGTGGTCAGGATGAAGCCCGCGTTCACCAGATCATCAGATGTCAGCTGCCCCTTGCGCGCGCGGATGCCCTGCAACAGGCGCGCCTGTACCGGATTGCCCGCGAGTATGGCGAACATGGCGTCAGGCATGGTGTTGATGTTGATCGTGGTCGGCGTGGGCAGAACGGTCACGAGCGTGGCGAGGCGCTGCACATCATCCGCGCTGATCCCCGCCGCCGTCAGGTCATCCAGCGTGGTGAGCGGGGAGGGGTCGGCCAGCCGCGCGAGGATGCGCAGGCCTGTCGCCTCGGACAGCTCCAACTCCGTGATGATGCGTTGCAGGGTCTGCAACCCTTCCGGGTCGCCGCTGGCGAGGGTGTTCAGGTTGAACAGACCTTGGGCATCCATGATGGCCAGGCTGAAGCTGCCGCCTTCGATATCGACCTTTTCCTGTGTCACGTTCATCCAGGCCTCGCCCGGATGGTCTGTCTCGGGTGCGTCCTGCATGTCGCGGCGCAGGGCGGCGATGGCCGTCGCCTCACCCCCCGCGATCAGGGCGAGGCCCTGGCCCGCGTCGCCATAGTGCTGGCTGCGCGTGATGGCGGTATCGGACAGGCGTAGCATGGCAAAAAGGACCGTCGATGACAGCGCAAGGATGACCAGCACGTTGATCAGGATCACGCCACCTTCGGGATCGCGCGGGGATGTCATGGTTTACCTGCGCGGGGCACAGCCACGATACGGCGCAGCTCACCCGCGCCGGGGGGCAGGGCGATGGTCATCGCCACGGCGCGCAGATCGGCCTCATCCGCGCTTGTGGTGCCCGGCCATGCGTCCTGCCAGGCGCCGTTCTGGTCAAGATACTGCCAGCGCAGGCCGGTCACATCGGTCAGCATGGCTTGCGTGGTCACCCCGCCCCGGTTCTGCGTCACCTGCCGACTGATCTGCCCATCTGCCAGCGCATAGGTCAGCGTCACCGGTCCCGCCTCGGCAGACCGGCCCAGGGTGATCATGCCTGCATCCCCCTGCACCGTGCCGGGCCGCGCCTCTGACAGATCGCGGGTGACCAGATGCATGATGCGTTGCA
>JAAFHS010000326.1 GCA_013298485.1 Rhodobacterales bacterium | reverse complement strand
AGGGAGAACGGGAATGACCGGGGTCACATTGCGCAAGGTGGTCAAACGTTACGGCGATGTTCAGGTGATCCACGGGGTCGATCTGGATGTCGCAGATGGCGAATTCTGCGTCTTCGTCGGCCCCTCGGGCTGCGGCAAATCCACCTTGCTGCGCATGGTCGCGGGGCTGGAGGAGACGACCGGCGGCGCCATCAAGATCGGCAACCGCGATGTCACCCGGGCAGATCCCTCCGAACGCGGCGTCGCCATGGTGTTTCAGACCTATGCCCTTTACCCCCATATGACGGTCGCCGAAAACATGGGCTTCGGCCTGAAGATGACGGGCCACCCAAAGCCCGAGATTGAAAAGAAGGTGGCCGAGGCCAGCCGCATCCTGAAGCTTGATGAATACCTGACCCGCAAGCCCAAGGCCCTGTCGGGCGGCCAGCGTCAGCGTGTTGCCATCGGGCGCGCCATCGTGCGCGGACCTGAGGTGTTCTTGTTCGACGAACCCCTGTCAAACCTCGATGCCGAACTCCGCGTTGAAATGCGGGTCGAAATCGCCCGCCTGCACCGCGAAATCGGGGCCACGATGATCTATGTCACGCATGACCAGGTGGAGGCGATGACGCTCGCCGACAAGATCGTCGTGCTGCGCAAGGGCGTGGTCGAACAGGTCGGCAAACCCCTGGAGCTGTATCACAACCCCGACAACAAATTCGTCGCAGGCTTCATCGGCTCACCTGCGATGAACTTCATGGCAGGCACGGTTGATGGGGCCAACGTGATGTCCAAAGGCCTCGCCGCAACCGTCGCCGCCAACGCGGCCATGCCTGCCACGGGGGCGAACGTGGTCATCGGCCTGCGCCCGCAACAGCTCCGCGTCATCGAAGGCGCGACCCACAAGGTGGAGATCACCGAGGCGCTGGGCGGCGTGTCCTTCATCCACCTGACAGCACCCAGTGGCGAAAAACTGATCGTCGAGGCGCGGGGTGACGTGATCGCCGAACCGGGCAAGATGGTAGGCGTGGCGTTCGATGCCAGCGACGCACTGTTCTTCGCGGCGGATACGGCGGGTGTGCGGCTGCGGTAGGGTGCGTGCTCGCACGCACCGCGCGGCACCCTCTTCCTTCTCTTGCACGGAATCAAG
The DNA here is from genome assembly GCA_013298485.1 of Rhodobacterales bacterium. Taxonomy (GTDB): domain Bacteria; phylum Pseudomonadota; class Alphaproteobacteria; order Rhodobacterales; family Rhodobacteraceae; genus JAAFHS01. The sequence continues at coordinate 2,828 of JAAFHS010000326.1, read as the reverse complement.
GCGCACTTGCGCCGCCGTGCCGCGCCCGACCGCCTCCCATGGGCGGGCGCGTTTGCAGCCTCACCAGCAGAACGGCGGTGGAAGGGGTTGAGCCATAAAGTGCTGCAGAACTGCCGTATTGCGCCCACCTGGCGGTCAAGCGCGGCCCTGTGATTGGAATGACTGCAGAGAGGGACGGAGCCGCCGTTCATTTGGGTAACGACAGATGTCTACTTTACGATAGAAAGCTGACAGGTTGGTATTGGGGGTGACGCTAGTCATAGCTGCTGCTCACTGGCCCAAGAAAAGAGTATTTCTAGCAAGGCGTAGATATAGAAAAGTCCTGCTGCATGAGTTAAGTAAGCCTCCTGGAGTTCCGCAGCTGCGTCGACGAGTGGGCCAATTTCCATGAGGGGGTAATATGGACAACGTATTTTGGGCACTGCTCGCGATGCACTTCGCACTAGCACTGGTGCTATTTTTTTTAGTCAACTGGATTGGTAAGCACGCCATAGACTTCGGCTACGTCAGCACTTCTCTGTTCGAAGAACCGAATGAGAGCGTTGCACTAAATTTTTTCATTCGTGCCCTATCTCCTGCGGTCTTCATCATACTTGTTTCGTCGGCAACGGTAGCTCTTGATCGACCTGAGTTGCGCTTAGGAATGTTCAATGTGGTACCATATTACTACGTATTGCGCGCCGCCATTATATTTCTATTCAATCGTCATCGCCTTGTAAGCTGGCCAGGATACATTGGCCATTCTATATTTGGGATTGCGTTTGCGGCATTGGCTTATAATTATCTCATTTTGCCTAATCGCTCACTCATTCCTGATCTGGAGACCGCAGGAAATGAATTATGGCTTGCGTTGCTAGCGTTCTTATACGCCGTTGCAAACAAAATTACACTGTCAGGTGGCCCGGGAGCGCGCAGGAGAAACACCTTTGTTAATAGTCACTATGTGGCGGCACGCGCTCAGTTTGGTGAACAAATCGCCTCCAAGGTATCGGATGAATTACTAAAGTTAGTCGTATATTCGGTTTTGGTCTATGAGGACTACTGCCGACCACCCGCTATCCGAACCTTGGAACGACTTGCCGTGTGGAAGAAGAGGCGAACGACTGGCATCATGCAGGTGGCTGCTGACGAAGTCCTCACCGATGTAGAGAGTGTAAACAGAGGATTGGATATACTTCTTGCGTCTTGGGAAAGATATTCATCTGAGGAATCTATATGGTCGCGAGTTCGTTTGAGCATATCAGATTACAATAAGGATGAGGATTACATCCAACGAGTTCATGAGGTGATGGAAATCCTTGCGAAACGAGCTGACCCCAGCTTTAAAGCAGCATACGACAGTATTTGGAAGGATTGAGCCGTTATTCACAGGCGGAACGACAAGCTGAACAAAAGGCAGATTTTTGGCAGCGACGCTTACCCATACATAGTCCATAACTGAGTCGCCTGTGGATGCATTTTTTTGGAATGCGGTGAATGGCAACATTGGCCTCAAACCACCCGCCCCAAACACCCCCCCACCCCGATCACGCAATGTTTCAAAAGTCTTAACGCACCCTGTGGATAACTTCGCATATCCATTGATTTCATTGAATAAAGTCAAAAATTGACAGCCGTCAATTTCCCCCTCACTCCGCCCCCAGATGCTGCTTCCCCCTCGCCGCCGCCAGCATCATCTGCCGCTGCCGCTCCCGGAACCGCGCGCGGTCCTCGGGCCCATATTCATCCACACAGGCCGCACAGCACACCCCCGCCTCATACGCGGGCGAGCCCGGATCAATCACCGGTCGCCTGCACGCCCCGCAGCTCACACGCCCCCCCGGCACCAGCCCGTGCCCCACCGACACCCGGTCATCGAACACATAGCATTCCCCCTGCCACAGGCTCTCCTCTGCGGGCACCTCCTCCAGATATTTCAGGATGCCGCCCTGCAGGTGATAGACATCCCTCACCCCCTGCCCGATCAGCCAGTTTGTCGATTTCTCGCACCGGATGCCGCCTGTGCAGAACATCGCGATCCGCTTGCCCTGAAACCGCTCCCCATTCGCCGCCCACCAGGCCGGAAAATCCCGGAAACTGCGCGTGCCGGGGTCCACGGCCCCGGCAAACGTGCCCAAGCTCACCTCGTACTCATTCCGCGTGTCGATCACCGCCACATCCGGGTCCGCGATCAGCGCATTCCAGTCGGCGGGCGTCACGTAATGCCCCACCCGTGCCGTCGGGTCCACGTCGGGCTGGCCCATCGTCACGATCTCGGCCTTGACCTTCACCTTCATCCGCCCGAACGGCATCGCCGCTGCCGGGCTTTCCTTCCATGCCAGCGCCTCAAACCCCGGCCAGCCGCGCACCTGATCCAGCACCGCCAGCACTGCCGCAGGGTCCCCCGCAATCGTGCCGTTCACCCCTTCCCGCGCCAGCAGGATGGAGCCTTTGACACCCCCCGCCTGCGCGACAGCCCGCAGCACATCCTGCAGCGCTGCAGGCTCGGGCAGGGGGGCAAAGTGGTAAAAGGCGGCAACCGTCAGCATGGCCGCGTCATAGGTCGAAACACCTGTCTGGGCAAGCCGGGGGTGGCGGCCTATGATCGCCCTGACCCCGCGAAAGGACAGATCATGGATGCCCTTCTCATCATCGACGTGCAGAATGATTTCTGCCCCGGCGGCGCGCTGGCCGTGGCGGATGGCGATGCGATCATTCCCCGGATCAATGCGATGATGGATACCGTCGGCGTCCGCGTTCTGACGCAGGACTGGCACCCCGCCAACCACGCCTCATTCGCCGCCAACCATCCGGGTGCCGCCCCCTTCAGCCTGACGCAGATGCCCTAT
>JAAFHS010000325.1 GCA_013298485.1 Rhodobacterales bacterium | reverse complement strand
TTCGAACATGTGCAGGCGACGGAATCGGCGACCTGGGTGGTGGATGCGGGGGCGTTCCTGCAGTTTGACGCGCGGGCGCGGACGGTGCAGGCGGCGGTGGCCAAGGGGCTGGTGACGAATGCGACAAACGTGGCGCAATATGTGGCGCCCTATACGCTGGTCGAACAGGGCACGGGGCAGAAACAGGTACAGCTGAAATGGCCGTCGGCGGTCAAGGGGCGGGCGCTGGTGACGATCCGGGGCGACAATCCGAACTGACGGTTTGTCGGCGGTGTCATGAAAGGGGCGGTCCTTGCGGGGGCCGCCCCTTTTGTCGTGGGACAAGGTCTGCGGGGGTCAGCCGGTGGGCCTGCCCGAAGCCCGCGTTCAGGAAGATGCTGATGGGGGTCAGGCGGACGAAGGTGAAATCGGCAAAATCGATGTAGAGCCGGGCCTTGGGATGGGTCTTTAGCCAGAGGTCGCGCAAGGTGGGGTGATCCGCGCGTGGGGCGAAGGTGGCGCGGGCCTGGATCATCAGGCGCGGATGGGTCAGGGGGTCGCCCTTTGGCCCCGGCTCGCCCAGCATGACGGCGCAATCGGGATGCGCGGTCAGGGCGGCGTGATGGGCAGACAGGGCCGAGATCAAGGTGACGGGCGCGCCATCCGCCAGCCCGAAGGCGATGCGGCTGATGCCGGGGGTCCGGGTGGCAGGATCGGTATAGGCAAGCGCTGCATGGCGGGCACTGGCGAGCAGCCCGCGGGCCAGAGCGCGGGCCGCGTCGTCGGCGGGGTGGACGGGGTCGCGTTGCGCCATGATGGCGCGGGGACCATCGCTGCGCAAGGGGGATGGGGATGGCATTTCGGCGCGGGATGGTCCAGTTTCACGGGGTCTGCGGGCGGTGTCGCGCGGTGGGGCAAGGGGCCTTGAACTAGAGGGAGATTTACAGATGTTCACAGGATCACGTGAAATCTGGTGAAATAATTGACTAAAAAATCTTGTGAATAAAATAGGTTAGCAATTTATTCACAGTTCGGTTAAACTGCGCTGGACAAGGGTGTTGGCAGCGCAACCTTGTGGGGGGGACGAGATGACGGATGAAGTGGTGATGCACGCACCTGCGGCGGATTTTGTCAGGCATGCACATCTGGATGCGGCAGGCTATGCGGCAGGCTACGCCGCGTCGATGGCGGACCCGGCGGCGTTCTGGGCGGATCAGGCGCGGCGGATCGACTGGATCAGGCCGCCGACCAAGATCAAGAACACGTCCTTTGCGCCGGGCAAGGTTGATATCCGCTGGTACGAGGATGGCACGCTGAACATCAGCGCCAATTGCATTGACCGGCATCTGGCGACCCGCGCGCACCAGACGGCGATCCTGTGGGAACCGGATGATCCGGCGGCAACCGCGCGCCACATCACTTATGCCGAACTGCATGATCAGGTCTGCCGCATGGCGAATGTGCTGACCGCACAGGGCGTGAAAAAGGGCGACCGGGTGGTCCTGTACATGCCGATGATCCCCGAGGCGGCCTATGCGATGCTGGCCAGCGCGCGGATCGGGGCGATTCATTCGGTGGTGTTCGGTGGCTTTTCGGCGGATGCGCTGGCGAACCGGATCAATGATTGCGATGCGCGCATCGTCATCACGGCGGATTATGCGCCACGGGGCGGCAAGGCGACGCCGTTGAAGGCGAATGCGGATGCGGCGCTGCTGCATTGCGATGACCGGGTGAAATGCCTGGTGGTCAAGCATACCGGCGGGCAGACGACCTGGACGGCGGGGCGCGATATCGACCTGCGGGCGGAAATGGCGGGCGCAAGTGCCGACTGCGCACCAGTGGAAATGGGGGCGGAAGACCCGCTGTTCATTTTGTACACCAGCGGATCGACAGGCAAGCCGAAGGGTGTGTTGCACACGACGGGCGGCTACATCGTCTATGCCAGCCTGACGCATCAGCTGACCTTCGATTACCACGACGGGGATGTGTTCTGGTGTACGGCGGATGTGGGCTGGGTCACCGGGCACAGCTATATCGTCTATGGCCCGCTGGCGAATGGCGCCACGACGGTGATGTTCGAAGGGGTGCCAACCTATCCGGATGCGGGGCGGTTCTGGGAGGTGATCGCCAAGCACAAGGTGACGCAGTTCTACACCGCCCCGACCGCGATCCGGTCTTTGATGGCGCTGGGAACGGACCCGATTGCCAGGCATGATCTGCGCAGCCTGAAACTGCTGGGTACGGTCGGCGAACCCATCAACCCCGAGGCGTGGAACTGGTATTCCACCAACATCGGCAAGGGCCGTTTGCCCATCGTTGACACGTTCTGGCAAACCGAAACCGGCGGGCACATCATCACGCCCTTGCCGGGGGCCATTCCCACCAAACCGGGGTCGGCGACGGTGCCGTTTTTTGGCGTCAAGCCCGTCGTGCTCGACCCCGCGACAGGTGCGCCGCAGCCCGAAGGTGCCACCGAGGGCGTGCTCTGCATCGCTGACAGCTGGCCGGGCCAGATGCGCACCCTTTGGGGTGATCATGCCCGGTTTGAAGAGGCGTATTTCAGCCAGTACAAGGGCTATTACTTCACGGGCGACGGCTGTCGCCGTGACGGCGATGGCTACTATTGGATCACGGGCCGCGTCGATGATGTGCTGAACGTTTCCGGCCACCGCATGGGCACGGCCGAGATTGAATCAGCCCTTGTTGCCCATGCCGATGTGGCTGAGGCGGCGGTGGTGGGCTATCCGCACGATATCAAGGGGCAGGGCATTTACGCCTATGTCACCCTGATGCGCGGGGTGGAACCGACCGATGCCCTGCGCAAGGGGCTGGAGGCCTGGGTCAGAACCGAGATCGGCCCGATTGCGAAGCCCGACCTGATCCAATGGGCGCCGGGCCTGCCGAAAACGCGGTCGGGCAAGATCATGCGGCGCATCCTGCGCAAGATTGCCGAGAATGACTTCGCCGCCCTTGGCGACACATCGACCCTGGCCGATCCGTCGGTGGTGGACGACCTGATTGCCAACCGGATGAACCGGGGCTGACCATTGGCGCGGTGCCCGCAATGGTGCCGCGCAAGACCAACCGGGAGACACCCGGACAAACGCCCGCGCGCGAAATGCGGGGTCAACGGAAACGGTGCAGGCCATGTGACGGCAGGCCCAACATGGAGGAGACGCCAGATGGCGAACACAACGATGGATATGAGCGTCCGCTCGCGTCCCATGACGGGTGAGGAGAAGAAGGTTATCCTTGCCTCGTCCGCCGGGACGATCTTTGAATGGTATGACTTCTACCTGTTCGGCAGCCTTGCCGCGATCATCGGGGCGCAATACTTCGCGCCCTTCCCCGAGGCGACACGCAACGTGTTCGCCCTGCTGGCCTTTGCGGCAGGGTTCATCGTGCGCCCGTTTGGTGCTTTGGTATTCGGGTCCTTGGGCGATCTGATCGGGCGGAAATATACCTTCCTGATGACGATCCTGATCATGGGCTTTTCCACGTTCTTCGTGGGCCTTTTGCCCAGCTATCAAAGCTGGGGTGTGGCCGCACCGATCATCCTGATCGCGCTGCGTATGGCCCAAGGGCTTGCACTGGGCGGCGAGTATGGCGGCGCGGCAATTTATGTGGCCGAACACGCCCCCGCCAACCAGCGCGGCTATTTCACCGCGTTCATCCAGACCACGGCGACGCTGGGTCTGCTGTTGTCGCTGATCGTGATCGTGTCGGTGCAGGGCTATGTCAACGGCAACTATCCTGACCAGCCGATGCTGGATGCGGCGGGTATTGCCCTGCTGAATGCCGATGGTACACCGCAGATGATGAAAGCCTTCAACGCCTGGGGCTGGCGCATCCCGTTCCTGGGGTCGGTCCTGCTGCTGGCAATCTCGCTGTATATCCGCCTTCAGATGAACGAATCCCCCGCCTTCAAGAAGATGAAGGAAGAGGGTGCCGGGTCCAAAGCGCCCCTGCGCGAGGCTTTCGGTACCT
>JAAFHS010000324.1 GCA_013298485.1 Rhodobacterales bacterium | reverse complement strand
CAGGGGCACGCCGCATTGGTCGCAGACAAGGCCGCTGATGAAGGGCGTTGCACGCCAGCAATCGCCACAAAGACCGAAATCGGTGGTGACCTGCGCATCGCAGGTCAGGCATTGGGCCGGATAGATGAGGCGAAGCGCGCCTTGCAATTTCATCTGCGGCCTTTCATCGTCTGTGGCATGCAGAACCCACCCTTGTTGACCGACCGTACCGCCCTGATCCGCCAGCGTGCGCGGGCCCATGCAATGTTTTTGCAGGATGAGGCGATTGCGGAGGTTCAGGAAAGACTGATCGAGGTTAACAGAAGGTTTACCGCACCGGCCGCTGTGATGGGATTTCCGGATTTATGGGCAAATGCCTGGCCGGGGGCGGTTTTGGTGGCGGATGATGATATGCTTGACCTGACACCGGGCGCGCATGATCTGGTGATCCATGCGCTGTGCCTGCATTGGGCCAATGATCCGGTGGGGCAGCTGGTGCAGTGCCGCCGGGCACTGCGGGCGGATGGGCTGTTCATCGGGCTGATGTTCGGGGGGCAGACATTGCATGAATTGCGCACGGCAGGGATTGTCGCCGCGTGTGCTGCCGATGGGGGAAATCCGCGATCTGGGGGGGCTGCTGCAGCGGGCGGGGTTCGCGCTGCCGGTGGCGGACAGCTTTGCGCGCCGGGTGATGTACCGCGATGCCTGGCACCTGATGCGCGATCTGCGGGCGATGGGCGAGGGCAATGCGCTGGCGGCGCGGCTGCGCCGTCCGACGCGGCGGGCGGTGCTGACGCGGGCCGCCGCCATCTATGCGGACATGCATAGAGGGCCGGACGGGCGCATCCCCGCGACGTTCGAGTTTATCTGCCTGACAGGCTGGGCCCCGGCGGAAGGCCAGCAAAAGCCGCTGCGCCCGGGCTCTGCTGCCCAAAGATTGGCCGATGCATTGGGCGCGCCAGAGGTTAAGCTGCCGAAAGGTTGACCCCGCCGCATAAGCCTATATGTCCCACCGCATGAACAAAGACACCCATATCTCAGACAGGGCCGCCACTCCGGTTCCCGCCGGACAGGAACGGCTTGTCCATGCCCCGGCTGACCACCCGCCGGTCAAACGCCCCAAGATCGGTGTGCTGCTGGCCAATCTGGGCACGCCGGACAATTACGATTACTGGTCGATGCGGCGCTATCTGAACGAATTTCTGTCGGACAAGCGGGTGATCGATTATGCCAGCTGGAAGTGGCAGCCACTGCTGCAGCTGATCATCCTGACCAAGCGGCCCTTCAGTTCGGGTGCAAACTACAAACTGATCTGGAACCACGACAAGGGTGAAAGCCCTTTGATGACGATCACGCGGGATCAGACCGACAAGATCAGGGATGCGGTTGCAGCGCGGTATGGCGATGGCGTGATGGTTGATTTCTGCATGCGCTATGGCAACCCGTCCACCGAATCAAAGGTTCGCGCGATGGTCGCGGCGGGGTGCGAGAAGATTCTGTTCTTTCCGCTATATCCACACTACGCGGGTGCCACGTCAGCCACCGCAAATGACCAGTTCTTTCGCGCCCTGATGAAGGAAAAGCGCCAGCCTGCGGCGCGCACGGTGCCCGAGTATTTCGATCATCCGCTGTATATTGATGCGCTGGCACAATCCGTCACGCGCGCCTATGCGGGCCTTGATCATGTGCCAGATGTGTTGGTGACCAGCTATCACGGGATGCCGAAACGGTATCTGATGGAGGGTGACCCCTATCATTGCCAATGCGCCAAGACGACCCGCCTTCTGCGCGAACGCCTGGGATGGGAGAAGGGCGCAATCGACATCACGTTCCAATCGGTGTTCGGCCCGGAGGAATGGTTGAAACCCTATACGGTCGAACATGTCGCCGCCCTGGCGAAGGCGGGCAAAAAGCGGATCGCCGTCATGGCACCGGCATTTTCGGCCGATTGCATTGAAACGCTGGAAGAAATCAATGGCGAGATCAGGGAAGCGTTCGAACATGCGGGGGGCGAGGTGTTTACCTATATCCCTTGCCTGAACGACGATAATGCGCATATCACGGCCCTGACGGGGGTGATTGCAGAGAATCTGGCAGGCTGGACGCCCTAATCTTCAAAGAAAAAGGCGAAGGGATGAACCCTTCGCCTGTTTCCGACTCCGAAGAGTCAAAAGATCAGTTGGACGCAACAGCCGCGGCCACAACCAAGAGCAGCAGCAGCGGAACGATGATGCCGCCCGACGAGGACGTGCGGGTCGGTTCAACCACGGCGACCGGGGGTGTTTCCGGAACAGGCTGGCTGAAGCCGCCAGCGAAAGACGAGGAAGCAGCCAGCGACAGTGCGGTGGCGAGTACGATTTTCTTCATTGTAACCTCCAGTTAAAAGCGTCCTGCGAATGGGTTTGATCTGCAGCAGGGCGCAACGAAACACGAAATGCATATCACGCTTTCGCGGCGCGTCGAACCGGTTTCGCGCTTTTCCGCCGAAATGGGGCAGATGTTGCCCATATACGACTATTGGAAAATGGCGGCGGGCAGAACCCGTCGCCACTTCCGAGGCTTTGAAAACAGATCAGATGATCAGTTGGAGGCGACCGCAGCGGCCACAACCAGCAGAAGGAGCAGCGGAACAATGATACCGCCCGAGGAGGAGGTGGCCTTTTCAACCTGTTCCGGTGGTTGTGTCGGAATGACTTCTGGCAGGCCGCCAGCGAAAGCAGATGTTGCGGCCATGGACAGTGCGGTGGCGAGTGCGATTTTCTTCAAGATGACCTCCGGTTAAAACGCCCTGCAGACGGGTTGAAACAATGGCAGGGCATAGCAGCACCTTATGCGTATCACCGCCGCATAAGACGTCGAGTCCAATTTCGGCGGTTTTCACCGGCCCATCAGACTGTTGCACCGAAGTAACAATGAAAAAAGGCGACGGATCTTGCCCATCGCCTTTTCAGAACCGGAAAACGGTTCGAATAGATTAGTTCGAAGCCACGGCAGCAGCCACGACGAGCAGCAGAAGCAGCGGAACAATGATGCCGCCCGACGACGACGTCTTGGTTTCTTCAACAACAACTACTTCTTCGGTGACAGGCTCAGCAAAGCCGCCAGCGAAAGTCGATGTAGCAGCCAGCGACAGTGCGGTGGCGAGTGCGATTTTCTTCATAGTAACCTCCAGTTAACGCATTCTACCAATTGGTTTCAGAGGCGGCAGAATGCACCCAAGCAAAGCCCTCATGCATTCCTTCTAATCCGCGTCCCGCTGGATTTGCAATCAGTCCAGACCCTGGTCAGAACTTTGACCGATTTTTATCGTCAATAATGCAACACTTTGCAGTAATCTGCAGTGTGCCGCCGCCACAGACGCCCGTTCTGCAAGCACAAAAAAAGGCGGCACTGCCGCCTTGATCTTGTGTCAGGGCAGAGCGACCTAAATCAGCAGCACTTGCGTACCGACCACGGCAAGCGGGAACAGTTCCTGGATGTGTTCGTTGTAAAGGCCGATACAGCCGTTCGACGACCGCCGCCCGATTTTGCGCGTGTCATGCGTGCCGTGAATCCGGTAGTACTGCCATGACAGGTAAAGCGCATGTGTTCCCAATGGGTTATCCGGTGCGCCACCCTCAACCACCTCGGGCCATTCGGGGTTGCGTTCGCGCATTGCAGGTGTTGGACGCCAAGTGGGTGCGACAACCTTTTCAACAACTTCGGTCCGGCCACGGCGGGTCAGATCATCGGATACCGGCACTGATGTCGGGAAAAGCCGATAGATCGACTGGTCTTCCGACCAGTAATGCAAGGCGCGCGAGGTGATATCGACCAGAATGGCCCCGTTGCGGGTGTCTGCGAAATAATCCTGCCATTTCAGCATGCGGAAGCTGGAAATATTGTGCCGGTTGCTGGTCGCGGCGGTCTCAAACTCGGTGGAACCATCCTGTGCGAAGGCAGGCAGGGTCGCCGCACCAAACGCGGCGGCAGCGGTGCCGAGCACGCGGCG
>JAAFHS010000323.1 GCA_013298485.1 Rhodobacterales bacterium | reverse complement strand
GAAAAGGGGCGAAAACGGGGATAGGGACGGTGGGCAGGCAAGTGAGCTAACGATTTGAGACTACAGAAAAAATGACAGAATATCAACCACATAGAATGTCCATTGCACCCATGATGGAGTGGACGGAGAGTTATTTGAAATCAGTGCCTTGAAGGGCGCCGTGTGCACTCTGGGCGCAATGAGATTTTGGTAAACGTCGCATTTTTGGGTATTGGTCCTGCAGGGCTGGTTGTCAAAATTCTACACACTTCTGCCGGACGAGGCTGGCGGTGGGGATCGGAATTAGCACGCACTTCAGATGCAAGATAATTCTTGACCACACCTTGATGTTGTGAGAATTATGGTGCATCGGAAATGCGAGATAATGCCGTGCCGATCCACCTTGTCGGTGAAACCATTGACGCCAAACAGGCGTATCTTCGGGCGCAGGCAGGCGAGCTGATCCCGCTGATCCGCGGGGTCTATGTCGCGCGGGATGTGGACGTTGACCAGACGGTCATGGCGCATGCCGTACGCATTGCGCACTACATCTATCCCAGTGCCTATCTTTCTTCGGCGAGCGCCGTTCTTCTCGCGCCGACCGAGGATGGGCGGCTCTTCATCAGCGGCAGGCGCAATCATCGCACGCGTCTGCGCAGTCTTGAAATCGTTCAAAATCAGGCGCCTGAGCATCCCTCGACCGCACCGGCCGTCATCGGTGATGACCTTGGCGAACTTCGGGTCCTAGTGTCCTCGCCGCGCCAGCGTTTTCTCGAAGCCTTCAGGCTGCGAAGCGAACACGCCAGCGCGATCACCACCGACATGCGCCGACAGATGGCGGAACGGCTGATCGAGGAACATGGCTCCACGACTGCAGCCGCCGATGCCGTCTGGGCGCTGGCCCGAGAGAACAGCTGGTATCGCGAAGGCGAAGGTGCCGAGCGTTTCCTCTTGACCCGGCCCGGCCCGGCAAAGCAGCAAGTCAACAAGGCGGCGTTCGATCTGCTCGTCGCCTGGCATGGCGCGCCGCTGGGGCAATTGTCCCACAATGGGTTCGAATGGCGCTGGAAACCCCAGAAGGGCAGGGGGCCAGTTCTCGTGCGGGAAACCACGCCTGGCAAGCTTCCCGCGTTCATTGAATCGCTGCTACCGGAAGGATGGCTCGCCCAGATCCTTCATGATCGCGACGAACGCGACGCCTTGCGGCGCGGGCGTCGGTACATGTCGAACATTAGTATCGTCGAAAGCCGCGCCGAACTGGCAGCATTACCTGCCGACATCCTTATGACACCTCTGGCGTCATTCGCGAATGCCGGACGCTTTACCGGGCACTACGCGGGCCTTGCGCGTGGAGACATCGAGGAAACCTTCGAGCAGAACCTGGCGCGGGTCTTCTCGCGCGCCGAGACGCCGCGCCTGTCGGGCGTCCAGATCAAGGCGCCGATGAGCCTTTTGGCGGACGGTACGCTGGTCCCGGCAATCGATCAGCCCTTCACGCATATCCTGAAGCCTGCGGGGACGGGCGGGTTTGCCACCCTGCCAATCGTCGAGTGGCTCTGTCTGAAACTGGGGCGCTTGGCGGGGTTTGATGTGCCAGACGCAGCCCTGGTCGAGATGCCGGAGGGCATGCCGCCCGCATTGCTGATCGAACGGTTTGACATCAGGCGTGGCCCTGAACACTTACGCCGCTTCGCACTGGAAGACTTCTGTTCGATCCTCGATCTGCCAGCCACTGCAAAATATGACGGCACCATCGAACGGATGGCCAAGGGGCTGCGCACGTTGTCGACGGATCCTGCGACCGATCTTGAAATCTTGTTCCGGCGCGCGGTCTTTGCCTGGCTCGTCGCAGATGGCGACATGCATCTCAAGAACCTCGCCTTGCTGAAGATCGCCGAACCCGGAGCCAAAACCTTCGCCTCGGTACGCTTCGCGCCGCTCTATGATGCCGTCACCACACGCGTTTTCCCCGGTCTTGCCACCGACCGCATGGCGCTCAAGCTGAATGGCAAGGATGATCGCCTGACAAAGGCGGACTTTCTTGCATTGGCCCGGACAATCGGCCTGGCGGGAGGGCGTGCTGACGCCGTCCTGACCGACATCGCAGCCCGTCTGGCCGCAGGGGCCGCGACGCTGAATTTGCCGGAAGTCGTCACCCATTCCCAGACTTCGGAAACAGCGCGGGAAGATGTGGCTGCGATCGTGATCGAGCGATCAGCACGGTTCACAGACTAGGTCACCGACTCATATGTCAGCAACCATATCCTGAGTGATGCGAGCTGGACTGAGGCGAGGAAGTTGTCGTCGCGTTTGTCATAGCGCGTGGCGATGGCCCGGAAGTGTTTGATCTTGCTGAAGAACCGTTCGACACGGTTCCGTTCTCGGTAGAGGATGGGATCAAAGGCCGGGAGGCGTTTACGGGTGGGCATCAGGCGGATATTGGCCAGCGCCCCGCGTTCGGCCAGCCTGACGCGCAACCCGTCGCTATCGTAGGCGCGGTCAGCAAGCAGGGTCTGGCCGGGCCCGACACTGTCATACATGTCCGCGCCCGAGCGCCCGTCATGCGCTTGTCCTGCGGTCAGTTTCCGGCGGATCGGACGCCCCAAGGCATCCACCAGCGCGTGGATCTTCGTCGTCAGCCCGCCGCGCGAGCGACCCATGCAATCGGATCGCCCCCCTTTTTCGGCCCGTTGGCCCCATGCTGGTGCACCCGGATCGAGGAGCTGTCGATCATCTGGAGATCACCCTCGTAAGCCTCTGATACCGCCTGCAAAAGGCGCGCCCAATGCCCCGCCTTGCGCCACCGATTGAAGCGGTTCACACAGGTGGTATGCGGGCCGTATCGTGCCGGAATGTCCGCCAAGGGGGCTCCTGTCCGCAACCGCCAGAAGATGCCGTTCAGAACCTTGCGGTCATCTGCCCGCTTCACCCCACGAACCTTCGTCGGCAGCAAAGGCTGGATCACTTCCCACTCGAAATCCGTCAGATCGAAACGCGCCATGTCCACCTCCCAAACTTCGGAAAAGTGAATCACATCGCCGCAAATCTGTGAATCCCATTTATGGGTATGTCACCTAAGGTCCGACACGCCGATGTGACAGATGGCGCATGGGCGAGGCCGCCTTTGGCTGCTATGTTAAGACTATGTTGCTAACTCACCGCCACACCTATACGCGGGCCGAACGCCTCAGCGATGCCGTGGTCCACATCTCCGGCCTCTCGGTCGTGCTGATGGCGGTTCCGGTGCTGGTCACGCTTGCCGTGGTGCTGCGCGGCGACGCGCCAGCTGTCATCGGCACCACACTTTATGGCGTGGCCCTGATCGCGATGATCCTGTGTTCAGCGCTTTACAACATGGCCGAACATGAATGGTGGCGCGCCTTTTTCCGGCACTTCGACCAGACCGCCATCTTCCTCAAGATCGCGGCAACCTACACGCCATTCATCTTGCTGTCAGGCGGGCAGGGGGCCTGGCTGCTGCCCGGCCTTTGGGGCGCAGCTATCTTTGGCGCCGCGATGCGGATGATGGCACCAGACCGTCTGCAACTGATCGCCATCGGCATCGCCCTTGCCATGGGCTGGGCCGGGCTTCTGGCGGGCGACAGCCTGCTCGCCGCCCTGTCGCCTGCGGTGCTGATCCTGATCGTGACGGGGGGCGTCCTCTACACCATCGGTGTCGCGTTCTTTCTGTTCGACCGTCTGCCGTTTCACATCACGATCTGGCATGTCTTCGTGCTGGCGGCGAGCATCGTGTTCTACGCCGCCGTGATGGTTCAACTCGTCCAGACCGCCACCTGAGCCTGACAGCCCGCATCGATTCGCCCACTCCCGCAACCCTGACAGGAATACTGCTGCGGCCACTCTCCCATACGGGACTATTGCGCTGATCCAATCACGCCTCGCGCCCTGAATTGTGTCGAAATCATGGCGTAAACCCCAGCGGCGCTTGACCCATCAGACCCTTTCAAATCTGGTCAGGCAGACACCGCTTTCGCATAGCTGCGGATC
>JAAFHS010000322.1 GCA_013298485.1 Rhodobacterales bacterium | reverse complement strand
CTTGCTGCGCCATGCTGATGTGCACCTTTCCCGTGTCGCGCGCGCACATCTGCCGTCGGGCCACGACAGATGCACCGCTTCACCTTAGGGGGTCTGGCCCAATACCTGCGGTCCGTCCCGTAGGACCGCTCCCGAGCCTGACCGCGCCTTGAAAGGAACATCCGCAAATGCCCCTTTCAAGACGGGTCTGGCTGGGCCCGAAATGCATCGGACCCAGCCTATTCTTCTGGTCACATGCCTTGCGGCACGCGCCTGATCACTTCAGCTCGACCTTGGCACCAGCCTCTTCGAGCTTTTTCTTCAGCGTTTCGGCGTCTGCTTTCGTAGCGCCTTCCTTGACCTTGCCACCGGCTTCCACCAGGTCCTTGGCTTCTTTCAGGCCCAGACCGGTGATCGTGCGGACTTCCTTGATCACGTTGATCTTGTTCGGACCCGCATCGGTCAGCACGACGTCGAATTCGGTCTGCTCTTCTGCCGGGGCAGCCGCAGCACCGCCAGCCGCCGGACCCGCCATCATCACCGCGCCGCCAGCAGCGGGTTCGATGCCATACTTGTCCTTGAGGATGGTTTTCAGTTCTTGTGCCTGAAGAAGGGTCAGACCCACGATTTCTTCGGCCAGTTTGTTCAGATCAGCCATTTTTCATTTCCGTTCAGTTAAGATGGGTTCCAACGCGGTAGGGACAACCCCTACGCCGGGATTACACGAAAGATCAGGCAGCTGCCTTTTCCTCGATGGTTGACAGGATGCTTGCGATGTTTGCTCCAGGCGCGCCAAAGGCCCCGGCAAGGTTTGCAGCAGGTGCACCGATACACGACACGATCTGAGCAATCAGCTCTTCACGCGACGGCATGGATGCCACGGCCTTCACACCAGCCTGGTCCAGAACCGTGTCGCCCATTGCCCCGCCAAGGATCACGAACTTTTCGTTCGCCTTGGCATAGGCATCCGCCACCTTCGCCGCAGCGACAGGATCTTCGGAATAGGCCATCACGGTCATGCCCGTCAGCAGGTCACCCATCTTTGCAGCGGGGTTCCCTTCAAGGGCGATCTTGGCGAGCTTGTTCTTGGCAACGCGTACGGACCCACCGACTTCGCGCATTTTGGCGCGCAGGTCCTGCATCTCGGCAACTGTAATCCCCGCGTAGTGGGCAACCACTACAACGCCAGAGCTTGCGAAGATCTGGCCGAGTTCGTCGACCACTTTCTCTTTCTGGGCTCTATCCACAGTTTCACTCCAAGGTTGGGGGTTTCCCCCCGGCTCATACTTGCCGCAGTTCCCCACGGCATTCGGATCCGCTTCCGGTTCCCGAGGCCAAGATCACCCAGCAGGGGTGCCTTCAATCTCGATCCCCATCTCAGGCAGGATTTACGGCGTTTGCGCGCCACCCGCCGTCTCGGACAGAACGGGGCTTTGTGGCCCCGCAATCCCGTTGTCACCAACGGGAATTTCGTAGGATGGGCAATCTGCCCATCCCGCCAGTCAGTTCCCCGTCGCCGAGGTCAGATCGACCGCAACACCCGGCCCCATGGTCGAAGCGAGCGAGACCTTCTTCAGATAGGCACCCTTGGCTCCGGCAGGTTTGGCCTTGGTCACGGCATCCACAAAAGCACGCACGTTTTCGGCCAGTTTCGCCTCGGAGAAGCTGACCTTGCCGATGCCTGCGTGCACCACGCCGGCCTTTTCGACCTTGAACTGCACTTCGCCGCCCTTTGCCGCCTCGACAGCCGTTTTCACGTCCATCGTCACGGTGCCCACTTTCGGGTTCGGCATCAGGTTACGCGGCCCCAGGATTTTGCCCAGACGGCCCACCAGCGGCATCATGTCAGGTGTGGCAATGCAACGATCAAACTCGATCTTGCCGCCCTGAATGATTTCCAGCAGGTCTTCGGCACCGACGATATCGGCACCTGCCGCCTTGGCTTCATCGGCCTTTGCCCCGCGCGCGAACACCGCCACGCGCACGGTCTTGCCCGTGCCGTTCGGCAGCTGCACCACACCACGGACCATCTGGTCCGCATGACGCGGGTCAACCCCAAGGTTCATCGCGATTTCCACGGTTTCATCGAACTTTGCCGATGCCGCCGACTTGATCAGCTTCACAGCATCTTCGACCGAGATGTTGTTCTTGCCTTCAAAGGCAGCAGTTGCGACTTTCGCGCGTTTTCCGAGCTTTGCCATGATCTTAGCCCTTCACTTCGATGCCGCAGGAGCGGGCGGAGCCCAGAATGATCTGCATTGCGCCTTCGATGTCATTGGCGTTCAGATCAACCATCTTTGCCTCGGCGATCTTGCGGATCTGCGCGACGGTCACGGAACCTGCAACCTCGCGGCCCGGTTTGGCCGAACCCTTGGCGCGGTTGCGCTTGCCCACTGCAGGCAGGCCAGCGGCCTGTTTCAGCATATAGGCGGCAGGTGCTGTCTTCAGCTCCAGGCTGAACGACTTGTCCTGATAATAGGTGATGATCACCGGCGTCGGTGTGCCCGGCGCGATATCGGCGGTCTTGGCGTTGAATTCCTTGACAAACGCCATGATGTTCAACCCGCGCTGGCCCAATGCGGGGCCCACGGGCGGCGACGGGTTCGCCTGACCCGCTTTGACTTGCAGCTTCAGGCTGCCGATAATCTTCTTGGCCATCTGGCCTCTCCTTTGTCACCGCCCCGTATGGGGCATGTTTAGTGGTCCGGTCTGTCACGGCAGGTTGCCCCGCCGCGCGCGCCTCCCACGGGGTTCACGTCAGGATGACTTGGTCACCTGGGTAAATTCCAATTCAACCGGGGTTGCCCGACCAAAGATCGACACCGTCACCTTCAGGCGGCTGTGCGCCTCGTCCACGTCCTCGACCATGCCGGAGAAGCCTTCGAATGGGCCGTCAGACACTTGAACATTCTCGCCGATTTCAAACCGGATCAGGTTGCGTGGCGCTTCCAGCCCCTCTTCGACGCGGTTCAGGATCTGGTTCACTTCCGCATCGCGCATCGGCATCGGGCGGCCTTGCGGGCCCAGAAACCCCGTGACGCGGTTGATCGAGGAAATCAGGTGATACCCCTGACTGCTCATATCCATATGCACCAGCACGTAGCCCGGCATGAAGCGGCGTTCCGACGTCACCTTCTTGCCGCGACGCACTTCCAGCACCTCTTCGGTGGGCACCAGAACCTCGTCAATCTCATCGCCAAGGCCCGCATCGGCCACGGCGGTCTTGATCTGCTCGGCGATCTTCTTCTCGAAATTCGAGAGGACCGAGACCGAATACCACCGCTTCGCCATGCCGAACTTACCCTTTGCACCAAGGCTGTCATCCCTTGGAAATTCCATTTTATCAGACGGTTAGCCCATCTGTTGCAGACAAAAAACAACGCGCGACCCGAATCGCCGCGCGTATCTTCATCCCGTGATTGAGGGCGGGATACAGGGCCGCCACGCTGAATTCAAGGGAAAAACAGGGGCCAGCGCCCCGGCATCAGAAGGTGTTGAAGACAGTCTGCAGGCCCAGCCTGATGACCACGTCAACCAGCGAGAAGAACACTGCCGTCAGGGCCGCCATAATAAACACCATGATCGTGGTCATCACGACTTCACGCCGTGTGGGCCAGACGATCTTGGCCACTTCGGCACGGACCTGCTGCATGAACTGAAGGGGATTGGTCGTGGCCATGGTCGTTCCTGCCCGTTTTTGCGTTGCCCTGCAGATACGCCCCTCGCCCCCTAATTTCAAGCGGAATGGCAAAAGGTGAACGAAAGGTTACGAGTCTGGAAAAGGGCCAGAAAGGGGCCAGAAACATGCCACATCACGCTAGCGCCTTGCGCCGCCGTTTCGGGGCCTTGGCAGTGGCCAGCAGCGGGGCCAACATCGCCTCATAAAGGGCAAACAGATGCTCCACCCGCTCGCGGTCGGCTCGCGGCCGGCCTAAGGGCTGCTGCGGCGTAGGCGTTCGTCTCGGATGGAGGCGGCGAGGCTGGCATAGGGGTTTTCCTGCGGTTCGGGCT
>JAAFHS010000320.1:3123-3992 GCA_013298485.1 Rhodobacterales bacterium | reverse complement strand
GGGCAGCAGGGCAGGCGGGGCCTCCTGTTCCACCAGGGCCAGGGTCAGGCCGCGCGCACGGGCGATATCGCCTGCGGTGGGGTCCAGTGTGCCTGCAAGGCAGCGCAGCAGGGATGATTTGCCGCGCCCGTTCGTGGCGACAAGGCCCATGCGATCACCCGCCTGCAGGGTGAAGGAGAGGCCGGAAAACAGCGGGATACCAAGGGTGAGCGACAGGGATTTGACAGCGAGAAGGGTCATGGGAAAGGTCCGGGATCAAAGCGACGGGGTACCGCATGCGTTGCGGCATCGGGCAGACCGGACAGAAGATGCGCCGTCGGTCAGCCCTGCGGGATGCGCAGGGCAGAGACAGGGCCGGGGCGAATATCGCTTGGCAAGCGGGTTTTCATGGTGAGTAGGGTGGCAAAAGCGGGGGGTGCTGTCAACGGGGCTGCTTGTGGGGCAGTCGGTCAAGAACATCGATGGATAAAATGGGGAAAACACATGTGCAGTCGGGTGCGCATCTGGTCAGGGTGCATTTTCTATGTCACCCAAAAGGGGCAGTTGTAAAATGTCTTTCAGAAATGTGTCGCTGTAATTCGCGGCAAAATAGAAAACGTCACCGTTTGTCGTGATCCGATTCCGAAAGAACCCAAGGGCGGGTTTCGTCACGTTCTCTTGGTTTAAGGTCGTTGGAACAGCGATGTGCCAAATGCGGTCGGCGATGACCCCTGTTGCGCGATAAGTCACAGTCATGACACCATTCCTGCGCTGATGAACCACTGTCCGAGTGGCGGATATCACGTCTTCTGCCAGCGAGAACCCCAGTTTGTCGGGCGGTGCCGCCTTCAGAAGTTGGTCAAATGTGATGATGACATCAGCGTCAAGGC
>JAAFHS010000320.1:0-3113 GCA_013298485.1 Rhodobacterales bacterium | reverse complement strand
TCGCATCGCCGTTTCGTCGGGAAGCATGAGTTGTGCGGTATCTGATCCCTGCGCGGCGCTTCCATCATTGGAGCAGGTGGGTCGGCGTTCGATACGCCATGCGGTGACGGGCAGCTGCGGGTCGGTGGCAGTGGTTACGGATGGTGCAATGCGGACCTCAGTAGCGGTGCCAGACAGCAACAGCACCCGGCAGATGGCGTAACAGTCAGCGTCGTTGCTGGTGTATTGCAGGGCGTAGATGCCGCGGGGAAGGGGGAGTTCGAGGGTGTTAAGATCGCCCTCGACAAGATCGGCGACCTTGGCGTCAAGACGGGCGTTACTGATTGCGGATGGCAGTGCCAGCAGGGCGACGGCCAAGCCAATACCCAGCGGTCTGACCACGGGCCGTGTCTTGATGAAGAAAAGCCCAAGTTCAAGGAGCCTGCCAAAGAGCAGCACGGTGGCAACTGCGGGCAGGGCGTGGATCGCTAATGCTAGAGGGATACCAATAACGGAGTACCATAGCAGAATGGTGAACATGGTGAACCAAGTGAATGGTAACGACATAAGAGCGGCGAGCACCAAGACGAGCAGGAAGATATCATATTTGCGCACAAAGACCCCCAACCAGCCAAGGAACGCTTGGCATGACATTCGGGCAATTTGTTGACATTGCGGGAATAAGCGCGCGGCCTGTCAACCGCGCTGCAGTTTGACCGGCTCCGTCCGGCCCAGTTTCAGGAAATGCGCCATAAAGGGTTTCAGGGCATCCTCGTCGCGGGTGGCGGCGTAAAGGCGTTTGGTGATGATGCCGGGGCCGAGAGGCCGCGTGATGTAGTCGGCATTGGATTTGATGTCGCGCAGCACCCAGTCGGGCAGGACGGACACGCCGCGCCCCGCGGCGACCAGCATCAGGATGACGGCGGTGAGTTCCACCTGCCGCACGCCGCGGGGTTCGACCCGGGCGGGGGTGAGAAGTTCGGAGAACACATCAAGCCGGTCGCGGCTGACGGGATAGGTGATCAGCATCTGGTCGCGGAAATCATCGGCCCCGACATAGGGTTTGGCGGCCAGCGGGCTGCCTGCGGCGCCCACAAAGACGGGGTGATAGTCAAAGAGCGGATTGAAGGTGACACCGTCCATCGCGACGGGATCGGAGGAAATGACAAGATCAACCTCTTCACGGTTCAGCGCAGGCAGCGCCTCGAACGCCAATCCGGCACGGATATCGACATCGACATCGGGCCAGGCATGGCGGAACTGCTCCAGCACGGGGAACAGCCATTCGAAACAGGCATGGCATTCGATGGCGATGTGCAAGCGGCCTGTCTTGCCGGTGCGCAGTGACCGGAATTCCTCGGCCAGCGCATCAATCTCGGGCAATATCCGTTCGGCGAGGCGCAGCATGCGCAGGCCTGCTGCCGACAGGCGCATGGGTTTGGAGCGGCGGACGAAGAGTTCGACCCCCGCCTGATCCTCTAGCCCCGCGACCTGATGGCTGAGAGCGGATTGGGTCATGTTCAGGATATCGGCGGCTTTTGCCAACCCGCCTGCCTGATGGATGGCGCGGATGGTGCGGAGGTGGCGGAATTCGATGTGCATCCTATGGTTTCGTTCATGTTGATGTTGAGGATTATGAATTTGTCTCACATCCGCCTGCATGCGACAAGAGGGCACTCAATGGAGAATATCATGGCGCCGCGCATCAGTTTCGAATTCTTCCCGCCCCAGACGCTGGATGCGTCGTTCCGGTTGTGGGAAACGGTGCAGATGCTGGCCCCGCTGCGGCCTGCCTTTACGAGCGTGACCTATGGCGCGGGGGGGGCGACGCGGAAGCTGACGCATGACGCGGTCACGACGATCGGGCGGAATTACGGGCTGAACGTGGCGGCACATCTGACCTGCGTGGACGCAAGCCGTGCGGAAACGCTGGCGATTGCGAACGCGTATGCAGCGGCGGGGGTGACGGAGATCGTGGCGCTGCGGGGCGATGCGCCGCAGGGGGCCGCGCGGTTCGTGCCGCATGCAGAGGGGTTCGCGTCATCGGTGGAACTGGTGGGCGCTTTGGCGGACCGGTTCACGGTGCGGGTGGGGGCCTACCCCGAGCCGCATCCCGACAGTGCCGATACGCTGGCCGATGTGCGGTGGCTGAAGCAGAAGATGGATGCGGGGGCGTCTTCGGCGATCACGCAGTTCTTTTTCGAGGCCGAGACGTTCCTGCGGTTCCGCGATCTGTGCGCGGCGGAAGGGATCACGGCACCGATCATTCCGGGCATTCTGCCGATCCATGACTGGAACGGGGCCAAGCGGTTTGCGGCACGCTGCGGCACGCAGGTGCCGGTGTGGCTGGACGATGCCTATGCGGCGGCGCGGCGCGATGGGCGGGAGGAATTGCTGTCGGTGGCGCTGTGCACCGAGTTGTGCGACGCGCTGCTGGGCGAGGGGGTGGAGGATCTGCATTTCTACACCCTGAACCGCCCGCATCTGACGCGGGATGTGTGCCATGCCTTGGGGATTACGCAGGAGGCGGCGCTGGAAAAGGTGGCGTGATTTTTCGCGCATGATGGGCGAACCCGGCGTTGCCGGAACCGCCCATCCTACTTGCCCCGGCGGCGTGATCGGGTAGTGTCCTTGGCAAACGGGGGACATGATGGCAAAGCCGATCTACATTCTGAACGGTCCGAACCTGAACCTGCTGGGCCAGCGCCAGCCGGAGGTTTACGGGCGCGAAAGCCTGGAGGATGTGGCGGACGCCTGCGGGGCGCTGGCCGAGGATCTGGGGCTGGTGATCCGCTTTCACCAATCCAACCACGAAGGCGCATTGGTGGACTGGATCCAGGAGGCGCGGGCGCAAGGGGCCGGGATCATCATCAATCCGGGGGCCTACAGCCATACATCGGTCGCGATCCTGGATGCGCTGCTGGCCTTTGATGGCCCGGTGATAGAGGTGCATATCAGCAATATCCACAGGCGCGAGGCGTTCCGGCACCATTCCTTTGTCAGCCAGCGCGCGGACGGGGTGATCGCGGGCTGCGGGACGGAAGGATACCAGCTCGCCCTGCGGCGGATCGCGTCGGTGCTGACGTGAAATTGGCGGTCAATGCGTTCAAGGCGGGGCTGATCGCGGGGCGTCA
>JAAFHS010000318.1 GCA_013298485.1 Rhodobacterales bacterium | reverse complement strand
CTGGGGTGCCACAGTGATCACCGGCCTGTTCGGGGCCATTCCGGGCATCGGGCCAACCCTGCAGACCTGGCTTCTGGGCGGGCCTGCGGTGGACAATGCCACGCTGAACCGCTTTTTCAGCCTGCATTATCTGCTGCCCTTCATCATCGCAGGCCTTGTCGCCGTGCATATCTGGGCATTCCACACCACGGGCAACAACAACCCGACAGGCGTTGAAGTGCGCCGTACCAGCAAGGAAGAGGTAGAGCGGGATACCGTGCCGTTCTGGCCGTATTTCGTGATCAAGGATCTGTTCGCGCTGGCCATCATTCTGGCTGTGTTCTTTGCAGTTGTCGGTTTCATGCCGAACTACCTGGGCCATCCGGACAACTATATCGAGGCGAACCCGCTGTCGACGCCCGCGCATATCGTGCCTGAATGGTACTTCCTGCCGTTCTACGCGATCCTGCGCGCCTTTACCGCCGATGTCTGGGTGGTGATCGCGGCAAACTGGCTGTCCTTCGGGATCATCGATGCCAAGTTCTTTGGCGTGCTCGCGATGTTCGGCGCGATTGCCGTGATGGCGATGGCACCATGGCTGGATACATCATCCGTCCGCTCCGGCCGGTTCCGCCCGATGTTCAAATGGTGGTTTGCGCTGCTGTGCATCGACTTTGTGGTGCTGATGTGGGTGGGTGCGCGGCCAGCGGAGGAACCCTATGCCACAATCTCGCTGATCGCCTCGGCCTACTGGTTCGGCTATTTCCTGATCATCCTGCCGCTGCTGGGTGTGATCGAAAAGCCATCGGCACAGCCCGCAACGATTGAGGAAGACTTCAAGGCGCATTACCCCGTGTCCGGTTCGATCCGCCACGGCGCTGCGACCCCGGCAGAGTGAGAAACCGATGATGACCAAGTTGAAATCGACGCTGCTGGGTGCAACTGCAGTCCTTTTGTGCGCAACCGGAGCGTTTGCCGAGGCCGAGGTGCATATCGAAGATATCGCCTTTGCGCAGGAAGGTCCGTTTGGCACCTATGACCAGATGCAACTGCAGCGCGGCCTTCAGGTTTATACCGAAGTATGCTCGGCCTGCCATGGCCTGCAATATGTCCCGATCCGGACCCTGTCGGACGAAGGCGGACCAATGCTGCCGGAAGATCAGGTCCGCCAGTATGCGGCGGATTTTCCGATCTATGACGAAGACAGCAACCGGCAATTCTACAACGCCGAAACGGGCGAGTTCCGCCCACTCCAGTCGTCGGATAACTTCCCCGCGCATCACCTTGCCGGTGCCCCCGATCTGTCACTGATGGCAAAAAAGCGCGCGGCATTTCACGGGCCCTACGGCACCGGTATCAACCAGCTTGTCCAGGGCTTTGGCGGACCGGAATACATTCACGCGATCCTGGTGGGTTATGTCGATCCACCCGCCTGCGCGCCTGAAGATACCGAAGGCTACTACAACAAGTACTTCCCAAATGGCGGTATTCCGGCCGAATGCAAGGATGAACACGGCCATCCGACGATCGAGGGCAGCTGGATCGCAATGCCGCCGCCGCTTTCGGATGATATCGTGACCTATGCTGATGGGACCGCCGCCACCACGGATCAGATTTCGCAGGATGTTTCGGCGTTTCTGATGTGGACGGCTGAACCCAAGCTGAACGCGCGCAAAGAGGCAGGTTTCATCGGGGTGTTCATCCTGTCGATCTTTGCGGTGATGTTGTATCTGACAAACAAAAGCATCTGGGCGAACGTCAAAGGGCGCAAGGACCACTGAACGGATCTGAAACGCCGCAGAAAAGCCGCCCCGCAACGGGCGGCTTTTTTCATGTACCCAGATAGGTCCGCAGCGCGTCTGGCGGATCTGCAAACAGCGCTGCTGTCGGTCGCGGTGCCTGCGCAATGCCATCGGCGACAAGGATGGTATGGTCGGCATACCGGCGGGCATCATCCGGGTCATGCGTGACCATCAGCAGCGTGGCCCCGGTTTCTGCCACCACTTGCGCGACCAGCGCCATCATATCGGCCTTCAGCGCGGGACCAAGCGCCGCAAACGGCTCGTCCAGCAGCAGCAGTGGTCGCGCGCGCAAAAGGGCCCGCGCAAGGGCCGCGCGCCCCTGCTGGCCGCCCGAAAGCTCCGCCGGGCGGCGCGCACCGATCCCGGCCAATCCAACACGCGCAAGTACGGCGTCCACGCGGGCCCATTCGGCAGGCGTCAGACGCAGGCGCGGGTTCAGACCAAGGCCCAGATTGCGGGCAATGGTCAGGTGCGGGAACAGGTTCTGATCCTGAAACAGGATGCTGACCGGGCGCTGACCGGGCGGCACATCCGCCAGATCATGCCCCTGCCACAGGATGCGCCCCTGTGCCGGGGCCACAAACCCCGCGATCGCCTGCAACAGCGTGGATTTGCCCGCACCCGAAGGCCCGATTACGGCAATCTGCGCACCCGCAGGCAGCGACCAGTCCGCCCGCAGCGACCAATCCCCGATGCGCAGGGTCACATCATCCAGCTGCAGCACGACGCCCCCCCAGATCAAACAGTGCAAACAGCGCAAAGCCAAGGCCGACAAGGACCAACGAGGCGCCCGCCGCTGCGTCCATCCGGTAAGCCCCCATCAGGCGCTGGATCACCAAGGGCAGCGTCGCCTGCGTCTCGCCCGCGAACAGGGCAATCACCCCAAGATCCCCCAGGGACAATGCCGCTGCCACGCCCGCACCAAAGCCCAGGGGCCGGGCCAGGCGCGGCAGTGTGACCAACCACAGGCGCGTCGCACCTGACAGGTGCAGCGCGCTGGCCAGGCGGTCGTAATCGCGGTGCAGGGCCTGCGCCTCGGGCAGGATCAGCCGGTAGACAAAGGGCAGCGACAGTGCCGCATTCACCATGAGCGTCACAGGCAGGGCCATCCGCTCCACCGCCACCCAAGGCTGCACCAGCAGAAACAACCCGGTGCCCAGCACCAGCCCCGATGTGGCCAAAGGCAGCAGTGCCGCCAGATCCAGCAGGCGTGATCCATCCCGCGCGACAGCCAGCGCCAGTGTCAATCCCGCAGCCGTCGCCAACGCCGCACTTGGCACGGCGATCAGCAGCGATTGGACCGCGGCGGGCCAGACCGCTGCTGGCAACGCCGCAAGACCCGAAACCCCACGCGCACAAACCGCCGCCAATGGCAGCAGCAGGAACACAGCCGCCAGTGCAATTGCCAACCCGTCTGCACCCCGCCGCCAGCCACGCGGGGCCAGGCGATAGCCCCGGTCCAGACCCGCACCAAAACCGACGGCAGGTGCCAGATACCAGGCGACAACAGCCGTGATCGCACACAGCGCGAACTGCACGGCGGCCAGACTGGCCGCATGGCCAAGATCATAGTCAAAGCGCAGCGCCTGATAGATCGCCAGTTCCACCGTTGTTGCCGCAGGCCCTCCGCCCAGCGTCAATGCCACGGCAAAACTGGTCAGGCACAGGGTGAAGATGATGATCGCCGCACCCGGCAAAACGCGGCGCAGCATCGGCCATTCCAGATGCCGGAACACCTGCCATGGCGGCAGATCAAGGGCCGCCGCCAGCCGCAACCGTTCCGCCGGGATCGCATGCCAGCCTTGCAGGATCATCCGCGTGGCCAGCGGCAGGTTCAAAAACACATGCGCCAGCACAACGCCCTGCAACCCGTAGATCGAAACGGCAGGCAGCCCCGCGGCCTCCAACCCATCGTTGATGATGCCAGACCGCCCAAACACCGCGAGCAACCCCAACACGGCCACAATGACTGGCATCAGAAACGGCGCACCCAGCAGCGTCACCAGCAACCCCTGCCCCGCGAACCGCCGCCGTGCCAGGGCCCGCGCCACCGGTATCGCGAGCAGGACCGACACCAAGGCCGACAATCCGGCCTGCAGTACGGTAAAGCGCACTGCCGCCAGATCGGATGGTGTCAGCCGCAAGCCCTGCCCATGCGCCATGACCACCCCCGCCGTGCCCAGCGTGAACAGTGCCAGCCCAAGGGCAATGGCCCCGGCCCCTATTGCGACAGCGCGTCTTGCCAT
>JAAFHS010000032.1 GCA_013298485.1 Rhodobacterales bacterium | reverse complement strand
GTTCCAGTGGTTTATGATGTCGCTTTGGTTTGACAAGAAAAAGTTTCCGCTCGTGTCCATCGATCTTCCGTCGGGGCTTTGCGCCGACTCAGGTCGGGACCTGTCTGGCAGAGAGTTCGGCGACTACGAGATATTCAAGGCGAGTTTGACCGTCACCTTTGAGTATCCGCGCCAAGGGCATTTCTTGCAGGAGGGCCAAGAATACTGTGGCAAACTGATCGTAAAGAAGCTGAATCTGCAAGTAAGCAGAAAACCTGCAAAAGGTGTGGTTCATTTCACGGAACTGGGATGGCGTGATGCGTGGTGGCCTTTCCAGATGCTGAAAAAGTCGAGCAATTGTCACAAATACACCCACGGCCACGCCCTCATCCTCTCCGGCCCGCCCGGCAAAGGCGGTGCAGCCCGCCTTGCGGCGCGGGGGGCACTGCGGATCGGGGCGGGGCTTGTGACCGTCGCTTGCCCGCCTGAGGCGATGGCGGAAAACGCGGCGCGGCTGGATGCCATCATGCTGCGGCCCTTGGACGGGGCGGATGATCTGGCCGCGGCGCTGACGGATACGCGCATCAACGCGCTGTGCATCGGCCCCGGTTTCGGGACGGGCGCACGCGAAGCAAGCCTTCTGGCGACAGCCCTTGGTGGCCCCCCATCCCCGACCCCTCCCCACCGGGGGGAGGGGAGGCACTTGGGGCAGGGTCCGACGCAAAACGATCAATCACTTCCCCTCCCCCGCGTGGGGGGTGGAGAGGGGAGGGGGGCACGCCCGCTGGTCATCGACGCCGATGGCCTGACGATCCTGTCGCAGCACCCCGATCTCTTCGCCGCACTGCACGAAAACTGCGTCCTTACCCCCCATGCCGGGGAATTTGCGCGGCTGTTCCCCGACATTGCCGCCAAACTGAACGCTCCCGCCACCACAGGCCCCGCCTATTCCAAGGTCGATGCCACGCGTGAGGCCGCCAAAAGGGCGGGCTGTGTGGTGCTGTTCAAAGGCCCCGATACCGTGATCGCCGACCCGTCAGGTCGCTGTTCCATCAATTCCGCCCATTATGATCGCGCCGCACCATGGCTCGCCACTGCCGGTTCGGGCGATGTGCTGGCGGGCTTCATCACTGGCCTGCTCGCGCGCGGGTTTGCGCCGATGCAGGCGGCCGAGACCGCCGCCTTGCTGCATGTCGAATGCGCGCTGCATTTCGGCCCCGGCCTGATTGCCGAAGACCTGCCCGAGGAGTTGCCGAAGGTGTTTCGCGCGCTTGGCCTGTAGGCCGTCTTTATGCGTCGACGGTCACGACCGCGCAGGCCAGTTCCAGCCCGCCTGCATAGATCACCACAGGCGCATCGAAGCCAAGCGTGAACAGGCGCAGACCGTCCACCGTCTCGCGCCGGATCATCTCGCCATCCGCCATCCGGGCGGCCGGGACCATGGCTTGCGCCGCCCCATACATCGCTTTTGCCCGCCAGTCGCGCACCAGAATGCCCTGACCCGTGCCCACGACGATCTCATCTTCAGGCCTGTCATGGCCCAGTGTGCGGGCACCGATGCGGATCACGTCGCCGCTGACGACGACGACCGACACCGCGCGCAGCGTCCGTGCGCCATCGCGCGTGATAATCCGGTCGCCCGGGTTCAGAAATTCCACCGGCAAGGCACCATCCAGTGTCAGCACCAGAGTGCCGTCTGCAAATCCCGTCATCTCAAGGGCGGCAGTTGGGGCGTTGCCCATTACCTGCCCGTGCGGCTGTGCCGTCATCGGGGTATCCTCACCTTTATTGTTCTGCCTCAGAGTTTTCCTTCACAATATGGCAACATTAGGTAAACGGCGAGCGGTTTTCAGGGCTTTTTTGCTGGTACGGCGGAAAACCCCTTGTTAAAGGCCTGCAGCATGCGGGTGTGGCGAAATTGGCAGACGCACCAGATTTAGGTTCTGGCGCCGCAAGGCGTGGGGGTTCAAGTCCCTCCACCCGCACCACGATCACGGCGCGTGCCGCACCGTGCCATCCGTGGCAATTATCCCCTTACGTCCCTGCAAAGTCTTTGCTAGAAGGCGCGCGACCCGTGCCGTCTTGAACGGTGCACCCGGACTGACATGAAGAGGACGATGACAATGCAGGTCACCCAGACCCTGAACGAAGGCCTGAAGCGCGGCTACCAGATCACCGTCTCGACGGCTGAGCTGGAGGCGAAAGTGACCGAAAAGCTGCTGGAAGCGCAGCCCGAGATCGAGCTGAAGGGATTCCGCAAGGGCAAGGTGCCGCTGCCGATGCTGCGCAAGCAGTTCGGCCAGCGCATGATGGGCGAAGCGATGCAGGATGCCATCGACGGCGCGATGAAGGGCCATTTCGATACCACCGGCGACCGCCCGGCCCTGCAGCCCGAGGTCAAGATGGTGGATGGCGAGTCGTGGAAAGAAGGTCAGGATGTCGTGGTCGAGATGACCTATGAAGCCCTGCCGCCGATCCCGGATGTCGATGCGTCCCAGATCAAACTCGACCGCCTGATGGTCAAGGCGGATGACAAGTCGGTGGATGAGGCGCTGGCCAATCTGGCATCGACCGCGCAGTCGTTCGACGACCGCAAGAAAGGGGCCAAGGCCAAGGACGGCGATCAGATCGTGATCGACTTCAAAGGTGCGGTCGATGGCGAACTGTTCGAGGGTGGCACGGCGGATGACTATCCGCTGGTGCTGGGATCCAACTCCTTCATCCCGGGGTTCGAGGCGCAGCTCGTGGGTGCCAAGGCGGGCGATGAGGTTTCGGTCAAGGTGACCTTCCCGGATAGCTATGGTGCGGCCCATCTGGCGGGCAAGGAGGCGGTGTTTGCCTGCACGGTCAAGGCCGTGAAGGAACCGAAGCCGTCCGACATCGATGACGAACTGGCCAAGAAATACGGCGCTGATGATCTGGTCGCACTCAAGGCCCAGATCGCCGAGCGGCTGGAGGCGGAATACAAGGGCGCAAGCCGCGCGGTGATGAAGCGGTCGCTGCTGGACCAGTTGGATAAGATGGTGACCTTTGATCTGCCGCAGCGGCTGGTCGATGCCGAGGCGGCCCAGATTGCGCATCAGCTGTACCACGAAGAGCATCCCGATGATCACGGCCATAATCATGGTGAGATCGAGACGACGGATGAGCACAAGTCGCTAGCCGTGCGCCGTGTGCGGCTGGGTCTTGTGCTCGCTGAAATCGGGCGCAAGGCCGAGATTACCGTGACGGATGCCGAAATGACGCAAGCCGTGCTGGGAGCGGCACGCCAGTATCCGGGGCAGGAGCGTCAGTTCTTTGAATTCGTCCAGAAGAACCCGCAGATGCAGCAGCAGCTGCGCGCGCCGCTGTTCGAAGACAAGGTCGTGGATTTCATCGTCGCGGGGGCGAAGGTGAAGGACAAAGAGGTCACGAAAGACGCGCTGCAGAAGATGGTTGAAAAGCTGGACGAGATGTAGGCTGCGATTTCTGCGGCAATTCATCGGGCCGTGCCTTCGGGTGCGGCCCTTTTTCGTTGAAAATTGACGGCTGTCAATTTTCATAATTATATAATAATAACAAATACTTGGCATTTTTATTTGGGCCTATTTTAACACCTTGTTAACATTCTCTGGCCGACGGCTCCGGGGGATATCGCCATGCGGCCAGCAGCGCTTTTGCGCGGACTGCCGCCGATGCGGTACCGGGATATCGGCAGGCAAATGTCGTGCGGCGGCGCGCAGGGGTGTGCCGCTTGTCGCAGGGGCATTCGCGGATAAGGTAATGACACGGGGGCGGGGAATTTCCACCCGTCAGGTCTGATCTGAGCGACGCATTATTCAAAGACCCGATGCGCCTTGTCGCGCTTTGCGCATTCAACAGGCGCGCCATCATCCGAGTATCATGTCAAGGGCCCGCGGCCCGTGGGAGGAACAATGAGCCTTGTTGCACAACGTTTGCCGAATGCATTTGAAAACCCGAATGCGCAGAACCGGGCAAAGGGGGATATCTTCTGGGTCTTGAACAATATCGCCATCAACTATGCGAAAATGCGCGAGTTCAGCACCTTGAAGGAAGCCATGCGCCGCAACCTGAATGATGCGGTCTATGCACTGGGGCGGCGGCCCGAGGGGTATTATGTCGCGATTGTCATCATCACAAAAGACATCAGCGCGGGATCGCTGAAGTTCATTCAGTTTGTGCGCGCGTCAGCGGGCAATGCGGCCCCGATCGGATCATTCGATCTGAACTTCTGGACCCGGTATCATCTGCCGGGGCATCGCCAGCATCTGTTTATCATCCACAATGTTCAGGGTGTCTGCCCGGTGGTTCTGCCCATGGGTTCGTTGAACCTTGAAGAGGCGAAGATGACATTGCGCCGCATGTAGGCGATGTCTGCAGTCACGGATGGGGCGGTGCCGGCATGTCGCGCAGCCTGACGCCTGCCTCCGCGCGTTCGCGGTGCAGCACGTAAAGGCCCGCACCGATGATGGTCACGATGCCCACCCAGCCCAAGCGATCAGGCAGGTCGTTCCAGATGAGCCAGCCCCATAGAACGCCCCAGAACATGAAGGTGAATTCGAACGGGGCCACGGTGGATGATTGTGCCACGCGGTAGGCCTGCGTCAGCAGCGTCAGCCCCACGGCGGCGATGATGCCGCACAGGCACATCAGTGCGGCGTCTGTCATGGTCGGCCAGACCCAGCCGCGTGTGAGAAAGGCAAGGCTGGGATGGCCCAGCCCTTCGCGCGTGCCGGGGCCGTACCAGAGGGCCAGGGCCGTGGCACAGGCCAGAAACGCGAGATTGCCCCAGAAGGCCATGGCGGCGGCGGTTTCCGCCCGGCCCATGGTACGGGCCAGGATCATTGAAAGCGCATAGGCAAAGCCACAGAAGATGGGCAGCAGGGCGGCCCAGTCGAACAGATCGCCCCCGGGGCGCACCATCAGGATGACGCCGCCGAAACCGCCCAGCACGGCCAGCCAGCGCTGCGCCGAGACATGTTCGCGCAGCATGATGACGGACAGGATGGTGATGATGAGGGGGGCCGTGAAGTAAAGTGCCACGGTGGTGGCAATCGGCAGGGCAGCCAGTGCCAGATAATAGGCGGTATAGGCGGCAAAGTTCAAAAGGCCGCGCCCCAGCATGGCAGGCCAGCCGCGGCTGACAAGGGTGCGCAAGGTGCCGTCGAACCCCCAGACGATGGCCAGCAGGATGGGGATCGCCGTCAGGCTGCGCAGCACCATCGCCTGATGCAGCGGATAGGTGCCTGACAGCAGTTTCAGGATCAGATCCTGCACGGAAAAGACCGCAATGCCCGCGATCAGGCAGAGAATGCCAAAGGTGCCCGATTGTGCGCGCATGATGGCGGCAAGCCTAGCGGGCGGCCTGCGGCGGGCTTGCATGATTGCGACGGGGCGTGTCGCGCACCGCTCAGAGTGCGGCGAGCAGGGCTGCCGTGTCCGGCATCCGTTTCAGGCTGCGGGCGATGTGACCCTGCCAGTGGGGCCCGCGCGACAGGGCGTCGGCATAAGCCTCGGCCAGTTCATCGGGGCGGTCTTCGGCCAGCGCGCGGATCAGAAAGGCGGCCTGCGCGCGGTCCTTGACGGATTTCAGCGCGTCCGTGCCGCCCTGCCTGCGATCCGCGACGATCAGCTTGTGCACGGCATAGCGTTCGGGGCGGGGGATCTGCACCAGGACGCCGGAACGGTAGAGGGCGGCGGCCTTGATCGGGTCGGCGATGAGGTAGTTGAGGAAATGCAGCGATTGCGCGGAGACCCCGAGTGCGGGGAGACCGCGAATGTCTTCTTCCGGGCGGAACGAGGGGGTCAGGAACTCGATCAGGTTTTCGGATTTGGTCTGCCGCCAGCGCCAAACGGCCTGACCTTGAAGTGAGGGGACAGGGTCGAACTGCAGGGTCTTGAATGTTTCGTTGAGGCTGCCTTCGACCCGATCATCCAATGCGAGTGACAGGCGTTCGAATTGCGCGATATCAATATCGCCGGTTTGGGCAAGATCCTGAAATTCCATGCGAATGCCAAGTTCGCCTTCATAATGGCGAAAGGCGTGGGTGCCGACAAGTGTGCCGCCCAGACGAAACACACCTGCACGGGCCATTGCAAAGTAGATCGACCCTGACAATTGATCGACGGGGGAATACCCTTCGGCGCGCAGGATGCGGACCAGACGGGTGCGCCGGTCAGCCCGGTCTTTGGCGGCGGCCATCAGGGTCGCCTGCTGCGCCAGACGCGCGGCGAGTTCGGCAGAGTCTTCGCCGATATAGCGTTTATGGAGCGTATTTCCGATGCGGTAATTGTCATACCAATAGGTCCGACCGTTTCGGATGAATCGGACAGGTGTGCCGATGAGATCGCCGATGACATCATCCTTGAGGATGCGCAAAAGGTCATGATACGCGGCGTGGGCAACCGGGGAGTGGGGCGTTGGCATGATCGTATTCTACATAAGAACTTTTTGTAGAATACATGGTATGATACAAAAGTAAATATTGTATCATACACATCATGTCGAATTCTGATGCGTTGGATTTCCCATGAAAAAACCGCGCCAGTTGCCCGGCGCGGTTCTGCAGATAGTTTACCAAGATCAGTCGCGGGTCAGGTCTGCGCCTTCCTGTGCCGCACCCATTTCATCAAACAGGTTTGCAATCTCGAACTCGGCTTCGGCTTCGGCCTCGGCGGCGAGTTCCTGGATCGACTTGCCCGAGGCCTGCAGTGCGGCCTCTTCGACTGACCGTGCGACGTTCAGCGTGACCTTGACGGCAACTTCGGGGTGCAGGGCCACGGTGATCGTGTGCAGCCCCAGCTCCTTGATCGGGCGGTCCAGGATGACCTGACCGCGGTCGACGGTAAAGCCGGCCTCGGTCGCGGCTTCGGCGGCGTCACGGGTGGTGACGGAGCCGTAAAGCGCGCCTGCATCCGATGCGGACCGGATGATGATAAAGGTCTGGCCGTCCAGCTTCGAACCGGCGGCCTCAGCCTCTTTCTTGGTTTCAAGGTTCACCATTTCCAGCTGGGCTTTTTTGGCCTCGAAGGATTTGATGTTGCTGTCATTGGCGCGCAAGGCCTTGCCTTGCGGCAAGAGGTAGTTGCGTCCGTAGCCGTCCTTGACGTTGACGACATCGCCCATCTGGCCCAGCTTGGCCACGCGTTGCAGGAGGATCACTTGCATGGTTGCTCTCCTTATTTCACGGCATAGGGCAGCAGGGCGAGAAAGCGGGCGCGCTTGATCGCCGTGGCGAGTTCACGCTGCTTTTTGGCCGAGACTGCGGTGATACGGGACGGCACGATCTTGCCACGCTCAGAGATGTAGCGCTGCAGCAGACGCGTGTCCTTGTAGTCGATCGCCGGTGCATTGTCGCCCGAGAAGGGGCAGACCTTGCGGCGGCGGAAAAATGGTTTCGTAGCCATGGTTTATTTGCCTTTCTTCAAGCTGACGATCAACGACGGTCGCCGCCGAAGGACGGGCGGTCGCCACGATCCCCACGGTCGGGACGGTCACCAAAGCTGCGCTCGCGGCGTTCGCCGCCGCCAAAGCCGCCACGGTCGCCATCGCGGTCACCGCGTTCGCGGTCATCACGCTTTTGCATCTGCACGGACGGGCCATCGGCATGCGTATCGACCTTGATGGTCAGGATGCGCATGACATCGTCATGCAGGCGCATCAGGCGTTCCATCTCCAGAACGGCGGCGGCTGGCGCATCCGTTTTCAGAAAGGCGTAATGGCCCTTGCGGTTCTTGTTGATCTTGTAGGCCATCGTCTTGACGCCCCAGTATTCAAACTCGACAACTTTACCGCCGTTGTCGGCCAGAACCGTGGAGAAGTGTTCGATAAGGCCCTCGGCCTGCGCGTTGGACAAATCCTGACGCGAAATGAAGACATGCTCATAAAGCGGCATGCAGCAATCCTTTTGTCAGGCGCATTTCATAGGGCAGACGGTTGACCCGCCGCAGCCTGCCCACGAGAGAGTGCGCCGGTTCAGGGTGTGAACGGCGGGATGCGGCCTTATACAGGGGAATGTGCGGGGCGCAACCCCGTTCGGGCAGGCGGGTTTCCACGCATGGGCGGGCGATCACGCGTTGTTCATCGGTGAACAGATGATGTTCGTCCCTATGTAATACGCGAATGTCCCGAAACGCGGTAACGCTTGCCTAATTGTCATGGCCATTCCGGCCCGAACCTGGAGAGTACCCGATGAAAATACTGCCGCTTGCCCTGATTGCCGCCCTGACCGCTGCACCTGCCTTTGCAGCACCCGAGAAATACACGCTTGACCCGTCGCACAGCCAGGTTGTGTTCAGCTATACCCATCTTGGGTTTTCGACGACCTATGGCATGTTTTCGGGCATGAACGGCGAGATCATGTTCGATCAGGAAGACCCTGCGGCGTCATCCGTGTCGGTGTCATTCCCCGTGCGGACGATGCTGACCGGCTGGGAAGACCGTTTCAAGCACTTCATGTCGCCCGATTTCTTCAATGCGGCGGATGATGCGGCCATGGTCACCTTCACATCGACGGCCATCGAAGTGACGGGCGAGAAGACCGCCAACATCACCGGCGATCTGACGATCAATGGTGTGACCAAACCCGTCGTGCTGGCCGCCACGTTGAACCAGGCGGGCACGCATCCGATTGCGAACGCGCCATGGGCGGGCTTTTCGGCCACCACAAGTGTTCTGCGCAGCGACTTCAATCTGGGCCTGTTCGCCCCCAATGTCAGCGACGAAGTGCAGATCTCGATCTCTGTCGAGGCACAGAAGGCCGCCGAATAAGCCTGCCTGAACTGTCTGGCGCCGGGGCCTTATTCGCCCCGGCGTTTTCATGTCCGGCCTATTCCTGGCGGGTTGCCTTCAGATTGACAGTGACGGTCGCGTTGAAGCCGACGCTGGATTCGTCCGCATAACTGGCCCCAAGGCCAAAGGTGCGCCGATCAATGGTGGTGATGCCGGTCATCGTGGCGGTATCGCCGTCGATGATCAGGGTGAACGGCAGCTGCAACGGAGCCGTCACCCCACGCAGGTCCAGCGTGCCATCGGCGACATAGCTGTCCCCCGCAGGCAGGATGGTGGCGGTGAAGGTTGCGGTCGGATGGGCGGCCACATCAAAGAAATCCGGCCCCTTGGCCTGATCGGTGACCGAGGCGAGCGTCAGGCTGGTCATGTCGATGGTCACAGTCACATCGCCGTTCTTGCCATCGGTGGCCGTCGGATCAAACTGGATATCGGCATTCCAGGTGGCGAAGGTGCCACTGACCTCCGCCCCCATCTGTTTGATCGAAAAGCCAAGATTGCCCTCGGCGACCTGCCAGTTGCCAGTCGCGGCCGCGGCCGTTGCCTGCACGGCCGGGGGCGCGGCCTCAGCCGCCTCGGGTCCGGGCCCGGTCATGGACCATGCGATCCCCGCGCCCACCGCATAGATGCCAAGTGCCGCCAAAGCGGGGGCGCGGCTATGGGCCACCCCGCGCGCCTGCACGGGCGCATCGCGCCCCGCCGTCATGCGTGCCAGCGTGCCGTCGCGGTCGATGAATGCGTGTTTCAGCGCGCCGCAGATATGCAGCAGCAGTGACGCGATCAGGATTTTCGTGAACAGCCAGTGCATGGCCTCGGCCATCTCGGCCACGGTTTCTGATGTGGGCACCAGCGGCAGGTCCTGCCCGAACGGCCACAGGATCGGGGCAAAGCCATCGGTGGCGGCATGGCCGATCCACCCGGACAGCGGCACGATCACCAGCGACAGATAGAGCGTCCAGTGTACCAGTTCGGCGGCCCGTGTTTCCCAGATGCGGTCGGGGTGCACGGGTTCGGGCCGGGTCTGGCCAAGCGCCCACAGGATGCGGATCACGGCCACGGTAAAGGCCGCCACCCCCAGTGTCTTGTGCAGTGAGAAGAGCTGCGCCTTGGCGGCGAGTTCGTCGCCCGTCGCATAGGGCATCTCATTTGCGAACCAGCCCAAAGGGATGGCCGTCAGGATCAGCAGTGCCGTGATCCAGTGCAGCATGCGGGCGACCGATCCATAGCGCGTGGCGGTATTGCTGGCAGTCATCTGGCCTCTCCCCATGGTCGTCTGTAAGGGCATCTTAGCAGCGGGTCGCGATTCTGACAGTCCCAAGACCGAACAGCGTCTGTGCGCAAGACTTGCCCGCGCAGCATGCGCCCGCTATGCCGGGGGGAACAGGTTTGGGGGGATAACATGAGCCACGCATTCGTTTTTCCGGGGCAGGGGGCACAGACCATCGGCATGGGGCAGGCGCTGGCTGCGGCCTATCCGGCGGCGAAGGCCGTGTTTGATGAGGTGGACGCGGCCTTGGGTGAAAAGCTGTCGGCCCTGATCTGGGGGGGCACGATTGAAGCGCTGACCCTGACGCAGAACGCGCAGCCTGCGCTGATGGCCACATCGATTGCGGCGATGCGGGCGCTGGAAAGTGAAGGTGTCCGGATCACGGATGCGGCCTTTGTCGCGGGGCATTCACTGGGGGAATATTCGGCGCTGTGCGCGACGGGGGCGTTGGGTCTGGCCGATACGGCGCGCCTGTTGCGCATCCGCGGGCGCGCGATGCAGGAGGCGGTGCCGGTGGGCGTGGGGGCGATGGCGGCGTTGCTGGGTCTTGATTTTGCCACCGCAACCGAGGTGGCAGCAGAGGCGGCGCAGGGCGAGGTTTGCCAGGCGGCCAATGACAATGATCCGGCACAGGTGGTGGTGTCAGGCCACCGGGGTGCGGTGGAGCGGGCGTTGGAGATTGCCAAGGCACGCGGGGCCAAGCGGGCGATCCTGCTGCCGGTCAGCGCGCCCTTTCACTGCGCACTGATGTCGCCCGCCGCCGCCGTGATGGGCGAGGCGCTGGCGGGGGTGGCGATTGCGGCCCCGGCCGTGCCCGTGGTCGTCAATGTGCGGGCCGAGGCTGTGACCGAACCGGACCGCATCCGCGCGCTGCTGGTGGCCCAGGTGACAGGATCCGTGCGCTGGCGCGAATCCATGATCTGGATGGCGGGGGCCGGGGTGACGGAGTTCTGGGAAATCGGGGCGGGCAAGGCCCTGTCCGGCATGATTAAGCGCTGTGTCGAGGGGGCCGTGACGCGGGCCATCGGCACGCCGGAAGATGTGGCGGCGGCGAAGGGCGTGGAAAGGGATGGCGATGTTTGATCTGACAGGAAAATGCGCGCTGGTGACCGGCGCGTCGGGCGGCATCGGGGCCGAGGTTGCGCGGCGCCTGCACGGGGCCGGGGCAAGTGTCGGTCTGTCCGGCACGCGGGTGGAGCCGCTGGCGGCACTGGCGGCGGAACTTGGGGGCCGGGCGCATGTGCTGCCTTGCAATCTGTCCGATCCCGTGGCGGTTGAGGCGCTGATCAAGCAGGCGACCGAGGCGCTGGGGGCGGTCGATATCCTGGTGAACAATGCGGGCATCACGCGCGACGGCCTTGCGATGCGGATGTCGGATGAGGATTGGGCGGCGGTGATCGACGTGAACCTGACGGCGACGTTCCGCCTGTGCCGGGGGGCCTTGCGCGGCATGATGAAGGCCCGCTGGGGGCGGATCATCAACATCTCCTCGGTGGTGGGCAGTACGGGAAATCCGGGGCAGGCCAA
>JAAFHS010000317.1 GCA_013298485.1 Rhodobacterales bacterium | reverse complement strand
GCCGATCTCCTGGAACCCGTCACCACGCTCACGGCCCCCGCCCGCCTGCTCGGGGCCGCGTGGATTGATGGCGTGCGGCTGATCGACAATATTGCTGTGTAATCAGGCCGCAGGCAGCAGATCGGCCAGCACCAGCGCCATCACCTTGGCACTGTCCTCCATATCCTGCACGCCCACCCATTCATCCGGCTGATGCGCCAGATGCAGCAGCCCCGGACCATAGGCGATGCAGTTTTTCAGCCGCCCGATCCGGTCGATATGTTTCTGATCATACGTCCCCGGCGACACCACATAATCCGCAACCCGCCCCAGCACCCGTTCAATCGCCGCCGCCGTGGTCGTGACCACGGATGCCTCGCGGTCCGTCATCACCGGATGCACCGCGAACAGATCGCGCACCTCGTATGCGAAACCCGGCCTTTGTGCCTTGACCCGTTCCAGCAGCGCCGCAATCTCGGCCTTCACATCGCCCAGGTCTTCCTCGATCAGGAACCGCCGGTCGATGATGATGCGGCAGCGGTCCGCCACGCAAGGCGCGGGCAGGCCTGTATAGCCCGCTTCCGGTTCCGCCTCGCCGCCATGCACCGAATTGAAATTCAGGGTTGAGGCCCGCGCCCCTTCCGGCACCACCGGCATCGCCGTCACGCGCCCCGCAAGCATCGGATAGAGCACGGTTTCAATCTCGTGCAGCACCGCCCCCATATGCCGGATCGCACTATCCCCCAGGAACGGCATCGATCCATGCGCAATCCGCCCCTTGGTTTCCACCTCGGCCCACCACACGCCGCGATGGCCAAGGCAGATGCGGTCCTTGTGCAAGGGTTCGGGGATGATCACGTGATCCACATGCGCGAAATGGCCCTGTTCTGCCAGATAGGCCACCCCGCCATAGCCGCCCGATTCCTCATCCGCCGTCGCCGAAATCTCGATCGCCCCCGCAAACCCCGGGCGCACCGCCAGAAACGCCTCCACCGCCACCACGCTGGCCGCCAGCCCGCCTTTCATGTCGCAGGCCCCGCGCCCGTAAATGCGGTCGCCGTCCAGCACGCCCCCGAACGGATCGCGTGTCCAGCCATGCCCCACCTCAACCACGTCATGGTGGCTGTTGAAATGCACGCATGGCCCCGGCAAGGCACCGTCCATCCGCGCGACAAGGTTCCAGCGCGGATGCGCATCACTGTCGCCCGGCGCGCCCAGTGCCCGCACAAACTGCACCGCAAACCCCGCCGCCATCAGCCGGGCCGCAAGATAATCGCAGATCTCGCGGTAACACCGCCCCGGCGGGTTCAGCGTAGGAATGCGGATCAGGTCCTGCGTCAGGCCAATCAAGTCTTGCCTGCGCGCCCCAACCGCCGCAAAGATAGCATCATCGGTCATGAATCCGACCTTGCCCCTGCGGGGGCTGCAATGCAATTCTTGTCGCAGAGGGGGATGTAATTCCGCATTACATTCCTATTTCACAACCGTTGTTCAATGGGGAGCCCGTCATGGCCGATTTCGATACGCAGATTCAGGAAAGCCAGAAACAAGTCGCCGATGCCCAGGCCAAAATCTCCGAGATCACCTCGCGGATCGAGGCGGCACGCAGCAAGATCGACGTGTCCGCACTGGATGTGGAAAACGCGACACTGGATGATGTGCACAAACACACCGACCTGATGAATGCGAATATTGCCGAACTCATCATGGGGCTGGATGATGTGACCGCAGGCTTTTCGAAGGATTTCGAAGAGATGCGCTCCAAAACCGGGATGGAAAGCCTGATCGGCTTTTTCTCCTCCGCCAAGGCGGATTCGATGCGCCAGGAACGCATGCGCACGGCATCGGTGGATGACAAGCTGCAGGACCTGATCGCGAAATCCGACGTGATCGTGCGGCTGCTGCAAGGCCAGCTGGATCTTTTGAACACGCAGAAGGCCAAGGTCGAGGTGAACCTGTCCAGCACCCTGACCGACCGCGAAACCACTGTGGGTGAGCTGGAGACGCTGCGCACGCAGATCGCCGCACTCGACCCCAAGATCATCGAGCTGGAGAATAAGATCAGCGTCGAACAGGACGCGGCGGCGCGCACGAAACTGGAAACCGAACTCGCCAATACCAACACGGCCTTCAACGCGCTGGTGCAGGACGAACAGGTGAAACTGGCGAAAAGCCAGACGCTGGAACGCTATATCGAAACCGGCAAGACCTGGATGGACAGCCTGCAGAATCAGGCCGCGACCCAGATGGTGCTGATCAACAAGCTGCAGACGGATACGAAGCAGCGGGTGGTGCTGTATGATGCGCTGACCTCGTCCCTGAAAACCGCACAGCAGCAGGACGTGGCGCACCGCATCAACGAGATCGGCGTGAAAACGGACCAGGAGGCGCAATCAGCCATGGCGGGGATTGGTGCGGCAACGAACGCCAGGATGGCCGATATGCTGGAGGCGCATGAAGAGCATATGGTGTTCGCGCGCGATGTGCTGGAACAGAAGGCCAAGGCGGACGAACGCTTTGCGCGGCGGTTCGCGGCGATTGTCGAAAAGCACGACAAGAATGCGTATGGGGATCAGGGGTGAACCCCTTTTGCTTGGCAGATTTGTCCCGCGACAAATCTGCCCGCGCCTGCCTGCCCCCGGCAGGCGCGATAGCCGCGCCAGCCCAGTCAGGCGCGGGCAGATTATCAAGGGCTGTCTGCTGCCACACACCCCTTGCCCAACGGCGCCTCGCCTTATGGGCAATGAAACCGATGGAACGTCCACTGGACGTTCCATCAGACGGTTTCAAAAGTACAGAACTGAGAGGCAGCGCTTTGATTGCACAGAAACCGCACCCTGATCATTTCCGGTTTTGGACCTCCTCCCATGTCTGAACCCACCGTCAAAGACCAACTCGTCTCCGACCACGCCGAACTTTACGACACCCTCGTCGCCCGCAGCTATTTCGCGAAATTCGACCGGATCACTGGCCACCTCGCCCGTATTGCTTGGGCGCGGGCGGGTTTTTCAAATGTAGGGGCATGGTAGAATGCGCGCGCTGATCGCCTCAATTCTGGCAGTTTATGCGGGCTTCTTCACCATGGTCTTTGTGTGGTTTGTATTTGCGATCCCGACCTTGCTCGTGTTTTGGGGATTAGAACAGTTGCCGTTCGGAGCGATTTTCTTGGCTTTCGCAGAAGGTCTGAAGCGCATCTTCCTCCTGGTGCTCCTCACTTGGTTTTTTGTGCGCTTCTTCGCCCCCGCGTTCTTTGACACTATCAGGGTCGCTTTCGGTATATCCACGGGAAAGCTGCCGCCCAACGCTTACGCCGCGCGCGATAAAGTCATGGTGCGCTTCGCTGCGCTGGGGCGCGATATCGGACGTGCATGGGGTCTTGTCCGCAAAGCGAGAGGGCTTTTTTGATGCCGGAAACCCCCCTCACCAATGACCATGCCGAACTTTACGACACCCTCGTCGCCCGCAGCTATTTCGCGAAATTCGACCGGATCACAGGCCACCTCGCCCGTGTCGCCGCCGAGCTTGAATCCGAAGGCGGTGTGACGCGGCTGGAGGCGCGGCTGATCGGCGGCTATATCGGCAAGGTGGCCGCCACCTTCCGCGCGCTGTCGCACAAATACCTGATGACGGGCCGCGCCGACGGCGCCCCGCGCGTGACGTTTGACCGCCACGAATCCGGCTTTCCCGTCGCACAGGAACTGATGATGATGGCGCTGGATGCCCAGCAGGCCGACAAGCATCTGGCAGGCCCGACCGAAGGTGAAATCAAGGACCGCATGATCCGCCAGATCGTGGGTGACCTCACGATCCCGACCCAGCTGCAATTCGCCCTGTCGCAGCGAATGTATTACCAGACCCTGAAAGACGGCGGCATCTTCTGGGCCCGCAACGACCCCGATGCCCAATGGATCGAAACCATCGGTGAGCGTCGCCATTACCTGCTGCACTGGGCCGTCTGGGACACGCAGGTGAACCTGCCGATCCTCTATCTGATGAATGTTGAAGACTCCGGCAAGAAACCCCTGCCCACCGATGACAGGCGCTGGCCGCT
>JAAFHS010000316.1 GCA_013298485.1 Rhodobacterales bacterium | reverse complement strand
CTGCCCGAAGACTTGCGCGACATGCTGACGGTGGAACTGGCCGCGCGCCGCGGTCGGGCTTTTCTGCGGACCAGTTACGGGATGCTGAAGGAAAACCCCTTTGCCTATGCGCCGGTGTCATCGCTGCGCGAGGTTGAATCGGTGCTGCGCTGGCCTGATGCGCGCTTCCGCCGTTTTGTGATGGACCGGCTGAATGACGGCGGCGATGCCAGCCTGTTTCTGCGCGACTGGGTGGATATCCGGCCGGGCCACGAATTCCGCGGCTTTGTGCGGGACCGCCGCGTTGTGGGGGTGTGCCAGTATCCCAGCACGCAGTTTGCCCCCGATGTGGTCGCCCATGCGACGGCGATCCGCGCGGCAATCGCCCTGCTGTTCCACCAGATCATGCATCTGCTGCCGCTGGATGATGTGGTGGTTGATCTTTACGTGGACCCCGCACCGCAGGGCTATGTCGCCCGCCTGATCGAGTTGAACCCGATGCTGCCCATGACCGATGCGGGCCTCTTCAGCTGGCGCGCGGGCGGGGATTTCGACGCAAGTTTCCGTTACCTGCAGACCCCCACCCCGGTCACGGCCCGCCGCCGCACCACGGAAAGCGACCCCTGGCAGCTGCCGCGCTGACGCACCGCCTGCCGCATTTGCCCTTTCCCCCTTGACCCCGCGCCATTCCCCTGCATGAAAGGCGCCATGGCCACCGGAACCCTGACCATTGATCTTGACGCCGTCGCCGCCAACTGGCGCGCGCTGGATCATCTGTCCGCCCCCGATGTGCAGACGGCGGCCGTGGTCAAGGCCGATGCCTATGGCCTTGGGGCCGCGCGCGTCGTGCGGGCCCTGGCGCAGGCAGGTGCGCGGCGGTTCTTCGTGGCCGTGGCCGAAGAGGGTGCCATGGTGCGCCAGGCCCTCGGGCCGGGGCCACAGATCGCTGTCATGGCGGGTCACATGGCGGGCGATACCGAGATGATCCATGATCTTGACCTGACGCCCATGCTGAATTCCATCGACCAGATCACCCGGCATCTGGAGGCATTGCCCGGCCATCCGTTCGGCGTGCAACTGGACACCGGCATGAACCGCCTGGGGCTGGAGGAGGCCGAATGGCAGGCCGTGGCCGCCATCCTGCTCGAGGCGGGGCCGGAACTGGTGATGTCGCATCTGGCCTGCGCAGATGATCCCGACAGCCCGATGAACGAAGAACAACTGACCATCTTCCGCCAGATGACCGACGGGATCGGCGTGCCCCGGTCGCTGGCCGCCACCGGGGGCATCCTGCTTGGCCCCGACTATCATTTCGACCTGACCCGCCCCGGCGTCGGCCTTTATGGCGGCCAGCCGTTCGAGGCGGCCTCGCGCGTCGTCACCCTGTCACTGCCCGTCATCCAGACGCGCACCGTGGCCCTGGGCGAAACCGTGGGCTATGCCGCATCCTGGGTCGCCGACGGGCCTGCCACGATCGCCACCGTCAGCGGCGGCTATGCCGACGGCCTGCTGCGCACCCTGTCGAACGCATCGGTGCTGTGGGATGGCAACACCCCCTGCCCGCTGGTCGGCCGCGTGTCGATGGACCTGATCACCGTCGATGTCTCGCATCTGCCGGATATGCCGCGGTATCTGGATATCATCGGGCCGCATCAGACGGTCGATGATCTGGCCCAGGCCGCAGGCACCATCGGGTATGAGGTGCTGACCTCGCTGGGCCGCCGCTATGTGCGCCGCTATATCGAGGGTGGCGCATGACCCCCGCGGGCGCGCTGGCAGGCATCGGTCGCCCGGTGCTGGCCGCACTGGCAAGCCTGGGGCGGATCGCGATCTATGCCGCCCAGACCATCACCCATCTGGTCCGCCCGCCGTTCTATCCGCGCGAATTTCTGACCGCCCTGATGCAGGTCGGCTGGCTGTCATTGCCCGTCGTCGGGCTGACAGCCCTGTTCACTGGCGGCGCGCTTGCCTTGCAGATCTATGCCGGCGGCCAGCGATTCAGTGCCGAGGCGGTGGTGCCCCAGATCGTGGCCATCGGCATGGTGCGCGAACTGGGACCCGTTCTGGTGGGCCTGATGATTGCCGCGCGCGTCACCTCATCCATCGCGGCCGAGATTGCGACGATGAAGGTCACCGAACAGATCGACGCGCTGGTGACTTTGTCCACCAATCCGATGAAATACCTCACGGTGCCGCGCGTGCTGGCGGGGTTTCTCTGCGTGCCGCTGCTCGTCGCCATTGGCGATATCATCGGCATCATGGGCGGCTTTGCGGTCGGCACCGGGCAGTTGGGCTTCAACCGCGCGAGCTACATCCAGAACACCGTGAACTTTCTGGAAGGCTCGGACATCATCACCTCGCTGATCAAGGGGGCGGTCTTCGGCTTTATCGCCACCGTGATCGGCTGCCTTTACGGCATGCAGTCCGGGCGCGGTGCGCAGGGCGTGGGGGCCGCCACGAAAAACGCCGTCGCCACCGCCGCGATCCTGATCCTTGCGGCGAATTTCATCCTGACATCCGTGATGTTCGGCCAATGATCGCATTGCAGGGCGTTCATAAATCC
This sequence comes from Rhodobacterales bacterium, assembly GCA_013298485.1. GTDB lineage: Bacteria > Pseudomonadota > Alphaproteobacteria > Rhodobacterales > Rhodobacteraceae > JAAFHS01. The sequence continues at coordinate 1,499 of JAAFHS010000316.1, read as the reverse complement.
TTCGGCCCCAACCGCGTCTTGCGCGGCGTTGATCTGACGATTGCCAAGGGCACTTCGATGGTCATCATCGGCGGGTCCGGCACGGGCAAATCCGTGCTGCTGAAATGCATCCTGGGCCTCGTGCGGCATGATGCGGGCACCATCACCCTTGACGGGCAGGATGTGTCCCGCGTTGAACGCGACCCGTTCCTTGCGCGCTTTGGCATGCTGTTTCAGGGCGGGGCGCTGTTTGATTCCCTCAAGGTCTGGGAAAACGTGGCCTTCCGCCTGATGCGCGGCGCAGGTCGGTTGCCGCAGGATCAGGCGCGCCAGATCGCGATTGAAAAGCTGCGCCGCGTCGGCCTGACGCCCGCGGTGGCCGACCTTTTCCCCGCAGAACTGTCGGGCGGCATGCAGAAACGCGTAGGCCTCGCGCGCGCGATTGCGGCAGAGCCCGAGATCATCTTTTTTGACGAGCCGACCACCGGCCTTGACCCGATCATGGCGGGCGTGATCAACGACCTGATCCGCGAGATCGTGGTCGAAATGGGTGTCACGGCGATGACCATCACGCATGACATGACATCGGTGCGCGCCATCGCCGATTCTGTCGCGATGCTGCATCAGGGCGTCATCCAGTGGACTGGCCCTATCGGCGCGCTGGACGCGACCCCCGATCCTTATGTGCAGCAGTTCATCCATGGCCGCGCCGACGGGCCGATTGCGGCGGTGCGCTGACTGCTTTCGCCTGCAGGTTGAACGCGCGTTTCCGGGCCTGAAACAATCACCGCGCCGCACTGCAAATTACTGAAACGCCTGTGGAAAACTGCAAAAACCTTTTGCAAAACGGCGGATTTTCGCCCTTTCTTGGCCGGTGGCCCGCATATGGCGTGGCCATCGCGGATGGGGGTCCGGGGTATGGTGCGTGAACGGTATGCGGTGTTGCGGCTGGTACAGGGGACGGCGCAGGATCTGGCCCAGGGGATGATCGTGGCACTTGCGCTGGCCCTTGTGGGGGCCACCGGCGCGGCGGTGTTCGGGCTGCTGCCCTGGCCCGATCTGACGCTGCGCTTCGGGGCCACGACCCTGCCCAACGCGGGCATGCTGGTGCAGATCGCGGTGACGCTGACCTTCGTTTTGCTGTGCACGTTCCTGCCTGCAAACCTGCGCATGGCCCGGCTGGAACGGTCGCACCGCAGTTTCCAGATGGGGATGGAGGATGTGGCCCGCGCCTACCGCATGGCCCATGCCGCCGACCGGGCGGGCGTCTTCGCACTGTCGGGCGAGTTCGAGAATATGCGCGCGCGGATGGATCACTTGCGCAAACATCCCGATCTTGGCGCGCTGGAACCCGAACTGCTGCAGATGGCGGCCCAGATGAGCTTTGAGACACGCGAGCTGGCGCGCGCCTATTCGGATGACAAGGTGATGCGGGCCAAGATGTTCCTGAAACAGCGTCAGGAAGAGATCCAGACCCTGACCGACCGCATCACCATCGCACGCCACACCTGCGACGAGCT
>JAAFHS010000315.1 GCA_013298485.1 Rhodobacterales bacterium | reverse complement strand
GCGACGACCTTTGGCGTCAGAAAACGACATGCGGTGTTTGGCGGGTCAGTCTGCCTGCACGCCACACCGTTTGATCGCCCCGACGGTCGTACAGTTGCTGTCGCCCGCACGGCGGACCCGCACGGAGGGTGCCTCTGCCTCGGGGGTTTCGGCTGATGTGCCGAACCAGCCGCCTGATGCAGGGGCCTCATCTGCGGCGATCTGGTCACCCATCGCGATGATCGCGGCCTCGCTGTCGCGGGCGCGGTCCATCAGGTTCTGCTGTTCGGCGGCCAGCGCGGCATCTGCCGTTGCACGCTGCTGATCCAGCGGGACATCAGCGGCGTTGCTGCCGATATCGCCACGCGGGCGCACCATCATCAGGTTCAACTGATCGTAGTCGATGGCGGACAGCAGGGCATGGATGTCTTCGTCGCTCGCCTGTGCGCGGACCGTGATCTTGATCTCATCGCCGATCCGGCCCGTGAGGACCCGCGTTGCATCTGCCGTCTCTTCAACCCCGAACAGGCCGGTGGCACGCCTGTAAGCCACGCCTTTCACGACAGCAAACCCTTCATTGCCCGACATCGCAGCCATGTTGCCTTCGATGATGTTCAGGGCAAGCCCCTGCATCCCGCCTGCGTCCCGCTGCGGCGCCCGGTAGCTGAGTTGCAGTGCAATCAGGCTGTCACCCTTCTGGTAGAACCGCGTTCCGGCGATTTCTTCGCTGCGGGCGTCAGTTTCGCCAGCCGCCTGCAGACTGGCGAAGATCGGATTTTCATCCAGAGTGGCCTGCAGTTCGGGGGGCACTTCGGGCGTTTCTACCGCGGGGAACAGTTGTGCGCGGTCGGTTTCATTCCATTCGCGCATATCCCAGCCATCCAGGGTGCCAGGCAGGTGTTCACGCATATCCTTGGCGCGCATGTCCTGTGCCAGGGCTTCCGCTTCCCAGCCATCGACCATGCCGGAGTAGCGGGCGCTGAAGGTTCCGAGATATTCACGAAAGCCGAGATCGCCGAGCGTCGCGCCAACCCTGACGGTCTGATTTGTATAGTCCGCAAAGGCCAGCCCACCGGCGGATAGGGCGACAAATGTCAGGAAAAGTGCTTTGGCCATGACGGGATACTCGCATGCAGGGTATCGAAAGCCCCAATGGCCATCTGAATGCGGCATGGGTTGGGCGTGATGGCGACAAGATCGGGGGAAATGCTGTCATTGGGGCGGATATTTTGTTGATCAGGGCCGGGTCAGGTTGTAGGGCGAATGAATGGGACCATTGGGCATCTTGACTGCAGGCATGATCCGCATCTGCGGCTGTATTCTGCTGGTGCCATTCCTGCTGATGACATTGTTGCCTGCAGCCGTGATGCCGATGCAGGCGGCCAATGGTACGGTCATGCTGGTGCTTTGCACGGGCGACGGGCCTGTCGAAATGGCGGTTGATCTTGGGTCCGCCCCGGATGACACGGCGACCTCTCCGCGGTGTGATTGGGCGACACATGCGGCCAGCGCGGTCTTGCCCGAGATTATACAAGCCATTCGCCCTGCGGCCTACACACGCCACGCGATGGCGATGACGGCCGATCTGGTCGCGCCAGCGCATGATCCGCATGGCGTGATGGCACGGGGGCCGCCCGCGACCTTGTGACGTTGAAAACTTTTCCAACATCATCAAGGATCAATCACATGACAACCGAAACGGTGGACGCAGGTCCACGCGCAAACGCATTCTATTTCGCCGCATGGCGGTGGCATTTCTATGCGGGCCTCTATGTCGCCCCCTTTCTGATCATGCTGGCCGTTACAGGCCTGATCATGCTGTGGGTCAGTGCAACGACCGAATTGAACGGCGAGCGCGGCTATGTCGCGGTCGCAGGCGCGCCGCAGGCGGTATCGACACAGGTGGCGGCGGCCTTGACGGCCGTGCCAGGGGGCACGGTCAGCCAGTATATCGCGCCTATGGGACCGGACCGGGTGGCCGTGTTCAAGGTGGATGCAGGGGATGCGTCGACCACGGTGGTGGTGGATCCCTATACCGCGACGGTGCGCGAGACATTTCCATGGCAGGGTGGCTGGTACGAACTTGCCAATGACATTCACGGCAGTCTGTTGATCGGAAACATCGGGGATATCCTGATCGAAATTGCCGCGAGCCTGGGGATCATTCTGGTTGTCACCGGGGTCTACCTGTGGTGGCCGCGCGGTGGTGCGCGTGCGCAGCTGACACCTGATCTGGCGGCGAAGGGGCGCGGCTGGTGGAAATCCATACATCAGGTGACGGGTATCTGGGCGGCGGCAGTCATGGTGGTCTTTCTGATTTCCGGCCTGTCATGGACGGGGGTATGGGGTGCCAAATTCGTGCAGGCGTGGAATACGTTTCCGGCGGAAAAATGGGATAACGTGCCGCTGTCAGACGCGGTCCATGCCACCATGAATCATCAAGCGAGCAACGATGTCGCCTGGACTTTGGAGCAGACGCCTGTGCCGTTGTCCGGCTCGCTTGCCGGGACGGCGGGGGTGAGGGGTGATGTCACGATCGATTCGGTGACGGATTTCGCCGATGGTCTGGGGTTCGACCGGCGCTATCAGGTCAACCTGCCCGCGGATGAGACGGGCGTCTGGACCGTCAGCCATGACAGCATGAGCAATGACGGCCCCGCCCCGTCTGCCGACCGCACGATCCATATCGATCAGTTCACGGGGCGCGTTCTGGCGGACGTGCGTTATGCCGATTATTCGGTTTATGCCCGCGCGATGGCTTATGGCATCGCCTTTCACGAAGGCGACATGGGCGCATGGAACATGGTGTTGAACACGATGTTCTGCCTGTCGATCATCTTCATGTCGGTGTCAGGCCTTGTGATGTGGTGGAAGCGTCGCCCTGCCGGGGCCTTCCGGCTGGCGGCACCCCCGCCGCCAGCCAATCTGGGCCTTTGGAAGGGGGCGGCTTTGTTGATGGTCGTGCTGGGCGTGATGTTCCCGCTGGCGGGGGCGGCACTGCTGGCGGCGATTGTGCTGGACCTTGCGGTGTTGCAATATCTGCCCGGCCTGAAGCGCGTGCTCAGTTAAGGCGCGGCGCGGGGCCGAGGGGCAGCGGCCCCAACGTCCCGCGCCCGTTTGCAAAGACAAGCGGCAGGGCCAGCGTTTCGGCGTCGCCGTTTTGGGATGCCATTGCGGTCAGCACGGATTCGACCGTGCGCGCAACGTCCGGCTTCAACACCCCCGCATTCACCAGCGCGGGCATTGCCAGCCGCCACCCCTTGACCGTGATATCGATCCGCCCGTCGGCCAGCCCTGCGGCATCCGCCACAACCTCGCCCCGGGCATCGATGGACAGATCGCCCCATTGCACGACCCCTTCGTCTACGCGCCAGCCTGTCACACGCGGCTGCGTCTCGCCCGCATTGCGGTCAAGCGGCGCGGACAGGGCCGCCGTCATCCGCAGCCGAAGTGTTTCAATCCGGTCCGGCAGGCCGGTGTTCGCGATCAGCGATGCATCGGGGACAAGGTTTGTGCCATCAATCGCGATATCATGCGCGTTGGCCGTCGTCTCATTCAGCTTTGTGTGCAGTTCCAGCACATCGCCCGCAACCGCCCAGCCCAGCGATGACACGACCTTCACCTCGGTCGCCGATGCCGCCAGACGCGACAGTCCCAGATCCGTGTCCGGTTGAAACACCACGCTGGCCCGCGCGTCACCCGTCGTCAGGGTGATCGACTGACCCGCCAGCTCAATGCGCTGTTCGTTGCCCAAGACGGCAATGATGTGCCAGGGCTTCCACGTCATGGCGAACACCTGCACCAGCGGCACCTGCCACCGCCTTTCCGTGACCGGATTGATCAGATCAACCTGCGTGACCGTCAGATCGAACCGGTTGGGAAAGCCCGAAACATTCAGATCGCCATATGTGGCCACCATGCCGTTGGCGGCCTGCGCCGCAAACCAGTCGGCCGCCCCCTTTTCCACTGCGCGCGAACCGGCAAACCAGTAGCCTGACCACAGAACCGCCAGAATCCCCACGATCCATGTCAGTGCCCGCATCATCCACCCCTTTTCATCGCGCC
>JAAFHS010000321.1 GCA_013298485.1 Rhodobacterales bacterium | reverse complement strand
GCCGCACTTGAATCAGCCATTACCGCTGCATGGGATGCGCGCGATGCCATCACCCCCGCGACGAAAGGCGAGGCGCGCGATGCAGTCGAGGCGACGCTCGCCGCACTGGGGGCCGGAACGCTGCGCGTCGCTGAAAAGCAGGGCAACAATGACTGGCACGTGAACCAATGGGCGAAAAAGGCGGTTCTGCTGGGCTTTCGTCTGCAGGATATGGAGCTGCAATCGGGCGGGCCGCAGGCGGGCAACTGGTGGGACAAGGTGGACAGCAAATTCGCAGGCTGGGGCGAGGCAGAGTTTCGTTCAGCCGGTTTCCGCGCCGTACCCAATGCCATCGTGCGCAAATCGGCGCATATCGCCAAGGGCGTCGTGCTGATGCCCTCCTTCGTCAACCTTGGTGCCTATGTCGACGAAGGCACGATGGTCGATACCTGGGCCACCGTCGGCTCCTGCGCGCAGATCGGGAAGAACGTCCACCTCTCCGGCGGCGTCGGCATCGGCGGCGTGCTTGAACCCATGCAGGCGGGCCCCACGATCATCGAGGACAACTGCTTCATCGGCGCGCGCTCCGAAGTGGTTGAGGGTTGCATCGTCCGCGAAGGCTCCGTCCTCGGCATGGGCGTCTTCATCGGCAAATCGACCAAGATCGTCGACCGCGCCACAGGGGTCGTTACCTATGGTGAGGTCCCCGCAGGATCGGTCGTCGTCGCAGGCTCCATGCCCACGACAAACGGCATCAACCTCTACTGCGCCGTCATCGTGAAAAAGGTCGATGCCCAGACCCGCAGCAAGACCAGTATCAATGAGTTGCTACGTGACTGACGAAACCACACCCGACCCCAAACCTGAAAAGGTCAAGCGCCCGCAAAAGGTCTACACCCTTGTGGTCGAGGTCGGCCGCAAACCCGGTGATGACTTGCCAAAGGACGCAACCGGGGCTGCGCTCATCATCTATGCCAGCGGCGTGGACGAGGCCGAGGCGGTACGCGAAACCGTCGTGATCCTGAAAGAGGCGGGCCTCGCCCCCCTGGACGTATCCGGCTATGGCACGCTGGATGAACGGCTGGAAAACGGGGATGAGATCGACCGCGAGGAACGCATCCTGATGCAACGTGCGCTGGATGAAAATTCCGTCATCGTGGCGCAGATGACGCCGTTTTTTGACTGAGGGGGGATGCGGTTTGGCGGAAACAGCGTGTCGTCTGTTGGCAGATTTGTCCCGCGACAAATCTGCCCGCGTCTGCCTGCCCCTTGGCAGGCGCGATAGCCGCGCCAGCCCAGGCAGTCGCGGGCAGATTGGAGAGGCATGGTCTGCTGCCCCACACCCCTTGCCCAACGGCGTCCCGCCTTATGGGCAATGAAACCGATGAAACGTCCACTGGACGTTCCATCAGACGGTTTCAAAGGCGCACGTGTCGCCGTCACCTGTCCTACTGCCGGATGCGCCACCCCGTCCGGAAGATCCACCACACCGCCGTCAGGCACAGTGCCGTGAACGCTGCAATCGCCAGCAGGCTCACCGCCACCGGCACATCCGCCGTATCAAAGAACGACCAGCGGAATACCGACACCAGATAGACCACCGGATTGAACAGCGCGATGGTCCGCCACACGCCCGGCAGCATGTCCACGCTGTAAAAGCTCCCCCCCAGAAAGATCAGTGGCGTCAGCACCAACAGCGGGATCAGTTGCAATTGCTGAAAATCCTTGGCCCAGATGCCGATGATGAACCCGAACAGTGAAAAGCTGAAACTCGTCACCGCCAGCAGCGCGAACATCGCCACCGGATGCGCAATCGGCAGATCGACGAACAGATAGGCCGTCGCCAGGATCACCAGCCCGATCAGCACCGATTTCACCGCCGCCGCCCCCACATAGCCGATCACGATCTCCACATAACTGACCGGCGCCGACAGCAGTTCGTAGATCGATCCGATGAATTTCGGGAAATGGATCGCAAAGGATGCATTCGATACCGACTGCGTGATCACCGTCAGCATGATCAGCCCCGGCACGATGAACGCCCCGTAACTCACCCCGTCCACCGCCGCGATCCGGGTCCCGATCGCCGCCCCGAACACCACGAAATACAGCGAGGTCGAGATCACCGGCGAGATCAGCGATTCCATGATCGTGCGGCGGAACCGCGCCATTTCGCGCAGAAAGATCACCCGGATTGCGTGAAAATTCATACCTGCCCCCTGACCAGACCCACGAAGATATCCTCCAGACTGCTTTGCCGTGTCGCAAGATCGGTCATCTGCAACCCCGCCGCCCGCAGATCGTTCAGCAGTGTCACGATCCCCGTCCGCTCGCCCTTCGTGTCATAGGTGAAGATCACGCTCCGCCCCTCCGGCCCCAGGTCCAGCGCATAGGCCGCCAGCGCCTCCGGCACCGCCGCGATCGGGGCCGCCAGATCGATGTGCAGCCGTTTCTGCCCCATCCGCTGCATCAGTGCGGCCTTGTCCTCCACCAGCAATATCTCGCCCTTGTTGATGACACCCACGCGGTCGGCAATCGCCTCGGCCTCTTCAATGTAATGCGTGGTCAGGATGATCGTCACACCGGCCACCTTCAGGTCCGCGACCACCGCCCACATATCCTTGCGCAGTTCCACATCGACGCCCGCCGACGGCTCATCCAGGAACAGCACACGGGGGCCATGCGCCAGCGCCTTGGCAATCAGCACCCGTCGCTTCATCCCGCCCGACAGGCGCTGGATGATGCTGTCTTTCTTATCCCACAGCGACAATTGCCGCAGCACGCGTTCCACATAGGCCGCATCTGGCGCCTTGCCGAACAGCCCGCGGGAAAAGCTAACCGCGTTGAACACCTTCTCGAACGGCTCCAGCGTGATCTCCTGCGGCACAAGGCCGATCAGATCGCGCGCGCCGCGGAAATCGCGCACCACATCATGCCCGCCCACGCTGATCTGGCCGGAGGTCGGCTGCACGATCCCGCAGATGGTGGAAATCAGCGTCGTCTTGCCCGCCCCGTTCGGGCCCAGGAGGGCCAGTATTTCCCCCTCCGCAATCTCCAGATTGACTGACTTCAACGCTTGAAACCCGGATGCATAGGTCTTGGTCAGGTCGCGGACAGACACAATGGACGGCATGATATCCTCGGGTTTCAGGCAGCCCGTGATCCTAACTCGCCCAGCCCCTGCCGCCAAGGGCATGGCGGTGCAGGTCCGCACAGATCAGCCTGCGTAAAACGGCCTTGTCAGGTGGCCGCAGGTGGCCTGATGGCACATCTGGCCGGGGCTGGGATGTATCGGGCGGAAACGGGGGGCAGCACCTGTTGGGTCAGATGTGCCACCAGCAAATCTGGCTGCGCCCGAACCGCCCCCACGGGGCGGGCGCGACACGTGTCGCACCCCAAGTGCCCCGTCGGTCTGGGCGCAGCCAGCTTTGCATGGGCGCAGCCAGCTTTGCACCCCAGCGCCGCAGTTACCTGCGTGCTGACACCGAACGTGCGCAGCATTTGACGGCGCGCGGGAGTGGCTGAAACCCACGGCTTTCCCCCGCAATCGCAACGCCGCCCTTGCAAGCACTTCCCCTCCCCCGGCGTGGGGAGGGGTCAGGGGAGGGGGGCCACAACCCGATCAAATAGTCTTAACAAGGTCTTAAAACCCCTGTGGATAACTCTTGATTTTCATTGATATCATTGGATAAAGTCGAAAATTGACAGCCGTCAATTTTCTCCCTCACGCCACCGTCCGCAATCCCGGGCGGGTCTGCATCGCCATCAGCGGCGTCACCTCGAACCGTTGCAACATCCGTGCGGGCAGCGGCCCCTGCGGGTTCGACTGGATCAGCAGCATGCAGCCGTCCGCCGTCACCAGTACCGGCCGTCCGAAATCCAGGACCACCCCCGTCACCACCGACCGGCGGTTGTCCGGGTGGGCTGCCATCCCGTCCGCCAGCTGCTCCGCCGGGGCCAGCACCCGGTCTTCGCCAAACAGATATTCCACCGATGTCCCCGTCAGACAGATC
>JAAFHS010000314.1 GCA_013298485.1 Rhodobacterales bacterium | reverse complement strand
CACCCGTGACCGCCGCGCTGAAATGGCGCGACAGAAAATGCGTGGCCTGGGAATACAGCGCCTCCAGCCGGGATACGGCCGCCTCGGCATCGGTAAAGGCCGCAGCAGGGGTGGCGTCAGGCGTCAGGGTGGGCAGTTGATCGTCGGTCATGGCTGTCATTTCAAAAAGGCATCGCGCATCTAAGGCATGGGTATGCCCCTGCGCAAGTGACGCATTGATGACGCCCTTGAAAGCCGCAACCGCCCGCCTGATACTGCCCGTATGAATACCCTTCTGTCCCTTGGTCACGGCTACAGTGCGCAGGCCCTGTCCCGCCTTCTTGTCCCGCAGGGCTGGCGCGTCATCGGCACCACGCGCCGCCCGGATCAGGCCGCGACCTTGCGTGCGGCGGGCGTTGAACCCCTGATCTGGCCCTGCGATCTGACCGAAGCCCTGGGCGTTGCCACCCATATCCTCGCCTCTGCCGCGCCCGATGCGAATGGTGATCCCTTCCTTGCCGCCGCCCCTGCGATAGCGAAGGCTGCGGCCCGCTGGGTCGGGTATCTGTCCACCACGGGCGTTTACGGCGACCATCAGGGGGCCTGGGTCGATGAAGACACCCCCCTGACGCCGTCAAGCGCGCGCGGACAGCAACGCGTCCTGGCCGAAGGCCAATGGCGCGCCACCGGCCTGCCCGTCCATATCTTCCGCCTTGCCGGCATCTACGGCCCCGGTCGCGGCCCGTTCGAGAAGGTGCGTGACGGCACGGCGCGCCGCATCATCAAACCCGGGCAGGTGTTCAGCCGCATCCATGTCGATGACATCGCGCAGACCCTTGCCGCCTCCATCGCCCGGCCTGATCCCGGTGCCATCTACAACGTCTGCGACAATGACCCCGCCCCGCCCGAAGACGTGCTGGCCCATGCCGCATCTCTGCTGGGCCTGCCACCCCCGCCAACGGTCGATTTCGCCACCGCCGACCTGCCCCCGATGGTCCGCAGCTTTTACGCCGACAGCAAACGCGTCTCAAACCGGCGCATCCGCGAAGACCTGCGCGTGACCCTGATCCACCCCGATTACCGCACAGGCCTTGCCGCCCTGCTGGCATCGGAAACGGATCGCTCAAGTCCGCCATTGCCCACTTGACCATTGCCTCGGTCCGATAGACGATGCGCCCCGCGTTTTTCATTTGCAAAGAGAAGGCTTCGTTATGAAACACTGGACACTGCGCACGGGTTTGACCCTTGGCGCGATTTTGATGGGCACCACGGCATTCGCCATTACCCCGGAAGAGCTTTGGACGAAATATCAGGAAACCATGACCGCATCGGGCCAGACCGTTGCCGTGGAAAGCGAAGCCCGCAATGGCGACGTCCTTGAATTGCGCGGTGTGACCATTTCATCCGGCGATGACACCGCCAGCGTCGTCCAGACCATCCCCGAGGTCAACTTGACCGACAATGGTGATGGCACCGTGGGCGTCACCCTGTCCGAAACCATCACAGTCAAGGGGACGACCCCCGCGAACGCCGATATCCCCGGCTCCACCCCCGGCAGCGTCGACATGACAGTCGTGCAGTCCGGCATGACGATGACGGCCAGCGGCACGGTCGATGCGACGGTTCTTGACTATTCAGCCGCATCAAGCGGCGTCAAAGGCACCTTCGACAGCGGCACGGGCCCAGCCAATATCGACGCGAACATGACCAATATCGTCGGCGGTTATGCGTTTTCCGCGACCGATTTCCAGACCAACTTCAAATCCGGTGCGGGCACGATTTCCTTTACCTCTGCCGAAACGCCGTTTCCGGTGAATATCGGCTTTGCCGAACTTGCCACCGATCTGAAATTCCCGGTGGGCAAGGCCGATACGCCGACCCCCTTCACCTTCCTGATGAAGATGGTCGATTTCACCCTGCCGGAAGAGGCCTGGGCCATGGCCGACCCCACCGGGCAGTTGCCGCATGATCCGGCAACGCTGGTGATCGACACCACAGGCATGGTGCGTCTGCTGGCCGATTATGCCGCAACACCCGCCCCCGGCGAAGTGCCGCCCCCGCCGGAATTCAGCGCCGTGTCGATCAAGGAAATCCGGCTGAAACTGATCGGGGCCGAACTGACCGGCAATGGCGATCTGACGCTGGACAATACCGATACCGTCACGTTCAGCGGGATGCCCGCGCCCACGGGTGTGATGAATTTCTCGCTGACAGGCGGCAATGGCGTGCTGGACAAGCTGACGGCCATGGGCCTCGTGCCCGAGGATCAGCTGTTCACCGTGCGCGCGATGATGGGCGTTTTCGCAACCCCCGCCGCCGATGGCAGCGACAGCATGACCTCGACCGTCGAATTCAAGGACAAGGGTCTGTTCGTGAACGGCCAGCAGCTGCAGTAACGGGCTGATCCAGAATCGAAAGGCCCCCGGACACCATGCCGGGGGCCTTTCTCTTGCGCGCGCCGTGCAGGCAGACTACCTGCCAGTCATCCAACCCGAAGGTTCCCCATGCCCGCACTCGAGACCCTGACAGATGCGCTTCTGACCGCCGCCCGCCGCGCCGGTGCGGAAAGTGCGGATGCGATGGCCGTCACGGGGACATCCCTGTCGATTTCCGTGCGCGCCGGTGCGCTGGAACAGGCTGAGCGGTCTGAGGGGATCGAGATCGGCCTGCGCGTGCTGATCGGCGGGCGGCAGGCCTGTGTATCGGCCTCTGACGTGTCGGACCGCACGATCACCACGCTCGCCGAACGTGCGGTTGCCATGGCGCGCGAGGCCCCGGTTGATCCGCATGCGGGCCTGGCAGATGCCGCGCAACTGTCGCGCGACTGGGATGCCGCGGCCCTCGAACTCGCCGATCCCGCGGATGAGCCGACGGCGGCCCAGCTTGAATCGGACGCCCGCCGGGCCGAGGCTGCGGCGATGGCGCAGGCCGGCATCACCCAGGTCGAAGCCGGGGCCAGCTATTCCAACCGCCGCCTGCATATCGCCGCGACCAACGGGTTTCAGGGCGGCTATGGGCGCACGTCATCGTCGGTTTCTGCTGTGGCGTTCACCGGGTCGGGCACGCAGATGGAGCGTGACTATGCAGGCGAGGGGCGCATTTTCCGCACCGATATGCCGGATGCGGACAGCATCGGCGCGCTGGCCGCAACACGCGCCCTGCAGCGCGCGGGCGCGGTCAAACCCGTCACCGGCACCTATCCCGTGGTTTATGATGAACGCGTTGCCAGTTCCCTGATCGGCCATCTGATTTCGGCCATCAACGGGTCCGGCATTGCGCGCGGGTCAAGCTGGCTGGCCGATGCGCTGGGCAAACCCGTGCTGCCAGCGGGCCTGTCCATCGTGGAGGACCCGCACCGCATCCGCATCGGATCATCCCGGCCTTTTGATGCCGAAGGTCTGCCCACCCTGCGCCGCGCCATTGTGGACGATGGCGTGCTGACGGGCTGGGTGCTGGATCTGGCAACGGGGCGCAAACTGGGCATGCCGTCCACCGGCAATGCGACGCGCGGGCCATCATCGCCGCCATCGCCCGGCACATCGAACATCGACCTCACGCAGGGCAGTGTTACCCGCGATGACCTGCTGGCGCAGATGGGGACGGGCTTGCTCGTGACCTCCATGATCGGCTCCACCATCAATCCGACCACGGGGGATTATTCGCGCGGCGCATCGGGGTTCTGGGTCGTGAATGGCCGGATCAGCCACCCGGTCAATGAATGCACCATCGCGGGCAATCTGCGCGACATGCTGATGCGGATCATCCCTGCCAATGATGCCCGCCCGCATCTGTCGTTCCGCGTGCCCAGCCTTTTGATTGATGGGATGACCCTTGCCGGCGCGTGACCTTGATCTTCTGACCCATGCCGCACTGGACGCAGGCAAGATCGCGCTCGCGTTCTGGAAGAACAACCCGCGCGTCTGGGACAAGGACGGCAGTCCCGTGACCGAGGCTGATATCGCCGTGAATGACATGCTGAAGGCGCGGCTGCGCGATGCGCGGCCCGATTACGGCTGGCTGTCCGAAGAAACCCCCGATGGGCCGGATCGCCTGTCATGCGAGACGGTCTTCATCATCGACC
>JAAFHS010000319.1 GCA_013298485.1 Rhodobacterales bacterium | reverse complement strand
TCTTGCCCTGGCGGATGACGAAGGACATGGTCTTGCCGTCTTCGGACAGGGTCCAGCTTTCGGCGACCACGCCAAAGATTTTCGACACGTCATCCAGTTCATAGCCGATCAGCGGCTCATAGCTGTTACCGATGATTTCGGAGGCGGAAAACTCGAACACCTCGGCGGGGTCGAGGGAAATCATGTCATCCAGCGTCCATGCCTGGATGATGGTGTCTGCAGGAGTTTCGGCCCGGACGGTCAGGGGAAGTGCTGTCAACGCGGCAGCAAAGGCCAGACCGACCCAGCGGGTCAGGTGTGTCATCGTCGTCTCCCAGTGGTTTCGTTGTTGTTTATTATTGCAGCAGCGGTGGCGTCCAACGGCGCGATGCCCGCTTGACGCAAAGGTAGCCTACGAAGGGGGCACGGAGTCAACAGATTCCGTGATTTTGATCGGATGGTCAGGTGCGAATGCCTGCAAAGCGGGCTTGCCAATCGGCGCGCTCTTCATCCGTGATCTTGCGGAACAGGTTTTCGGGCACGCTGAAGGGATGCCCCGCGGGCAGGAAAGTCAGCGCAGATTCAAGGCTTTCCGGCCAAGTCCAATCGTCCGACCCGACAGCCTGCATCATCGCGGCAGCGGCATCGGGGATGAAGGGGCGCGAGATGATGGCATAGAGGCGGATCAGGTTCATCGCCAGGCGGATCATCGCGGCGGCCTGATCGGGGTTGGTTTTCACGACTGTCCAGGGGGCAGCGGCCTGCAGATATTCGTTGCCCGCGACCCAGATCGCGCGCAGATCCGCGGCGGATTTGCGCACCTCCATCGCGGCCATGTTGGCCTCGTAGGCGCGCAGCTGGGTGGTAAGGTCGGTGATCAACTGCGCCTCGCGTGGGCCGGGGGTGCCGCCTGCGGGGATGGTGTCGCCGAATTTCGACGTGGCAAATTTGGTGACGCGGGACACCAGATTGCCCAGCACATCGGCCAGATCCTTGTTCACTGAGGCCTGGAAGTTCTCCCACGTGAATTCGGCATCTGACGATTCCGGGGCGTGGGACAGAAGCCACCAGCGCCAGTAATCGGGGGGCAGGACCTGCAGCGCCTGATCCATGAAGATGCCGCGCCCTTGGCTGGTGGAGAACTGGCCGCCGTCGTAATTGAGGTAGTTGAACGACTTGATGTAATCCACAAGCTTCCACGGCTCGCCCGATCCCATGATTGTGGCGGGAAAGCTAAGTGTATGAAAGGGCACGTTATCCTTACCCATAAACTGGTAATAGGTGACGTCATCGGCACCCTTGTCTGTGCGCCACCAGCGTTGCCATGCGGTGTCGGGAAGGCCGTGTGCGTCGGCCCATTCGGCGGTGCAGGCAATGTATTCGATTGGGGCGTCGAACCAGACGTAGAAGACCTTGCCCTCCATCCCCGGCCAGGGCTGATCGCCTTTTCTCACCGGCACGCCCCAGTAAAGGTCGCGGGTGATGCCGCGGTCCTGCAACCCGTCGCCGTCATTCAGCCATTTCTTGGCGATGGAGGTAGTCAGGATCGGCCAGTCGGTCTTGCTATCGATCCAGGCCTGCAGGCGTTCGCGCAGGGCGCGCTGTTTGAGGTAGAGGTGTTTGGTTTCCCGCACCTCAAGGTTGGTGGAGCCGGAAATCGACGAACGCGGGTTGATCAGGTCGGTCGGATCAAGCTGCTTGGTGCAGTTTTCGCATTGGTCACCGCGCGCGGACGTATAGCCGCAATTGGGGCAGGTGCCGGTGATGTAGCGGTCAGGCAGAAAGCGGTTGTCATCAATGGAAAACACCTGTTTTTCCGAGACTTCCGCGATGAGGCCTGCACGGTCCAGTGCCCCCGCAAAGTGTTGTGTGAGGCGGTGGTTGCGCTGCGACGAGGAGCGCCCGAAGTGGTCAAACGACAGCCGGAATCCGGCAGCGATGTCGGACTGCACCTTGTGCATGTCGGTGCAGAATTCCTCCACCGGAACACCGGCCTTGGCGGCGGCCAATTCGGCGGGTGTGCCGTGTTCATCCGTCGCGCAGATGAACATCACCTCATGGCCCCTTGCGCGGCAGTAGCGGGCGAAAAGATCGGCGGGTAACTGGCTGCCAACCAGATTTCCAAGGTGCTTGATCCCGTTGATATAGGGGATGGCCGAGGTGATGAGGATGCGCGCCATGAGGGTCTTCCTTCGTCTGCGGGGACGGGTTTAGCGCATGGGCGGACGAAGGGGTAGGGGGATGCAGGATCGGGGCGCAAGTGGTTGAGAACGCTGTGTTAACGGGCTGGATTAACGAAAAGTGAAGCGTATAGAAAAGATAAACGAATGGCCCAGAAAGGGGCCAGACGCGCGTCGGGGGAGGGCCGCGTTAACCAATTGGCCCGAATCGGGTCAATCGGTACGGGCAATCCGGGCGCGGATATCCAGGCGGACCTCATCCCCCACCATGTCGGCAAAGCCTGTCGCACCAAAGGCGCTGCGGCTGACGGCACCGCGCAACTGCACGGTCAGATGCGATCTGTCGCCTTCGGCATAACCTTGCTGGCGGAAAATCTGCGCATCCAGCGTCACGGGTTTGGTCACGCCACGAATGGTCAGGTTGCCCTGCACTGTTGCCCCGTCACCCTGCGCGCGGATGGCGGTGGAGACGAAGCGGATGGTGGGGTGGTTGCGCGCATCAAGCACATTGCTGCCCTTCAGCGCCTCGGCGGCGAAGGGAAAGCTGGCCGTGGCGCGGGAGACATCGAGGATGACATCGATGGTGGAGTTTGCCGCCGCATCGAAATCCAGCGTCAGGTTGGCCTGGGTGATCGGAAAGCGTCCAGTGATATCTTCCTGCCCGAAATCGGTCTCGAATCCCACGGTGGAGGCCTCCGCCTCGAGCACGTAGTCGGCGGGGGCGGCGAAGGCGGGGGTGCTGAGCAAAAGGAAAGCAAGAGCGAGGCGCATGGCGGTGATCCTTTTCAAGTTGGCCTCAAGGTAGCACGCCATGATCCTTTTGCGCGGTTTCATCGGGAACATGTCCGTGTATGGGCGGTTTTCATGCGGAGCCGCCAAGGCGGCAGGTCTTTTGACGGCACGTCGCCTGCGCGCCGTGCGGGCCTGCGGCGCGGATATTTGTGGACAGAAAAGGGGTGGGCCCTGCGCGGATATGCGCGGTGTCGGCCCGCCCCCCTTGCCACCGCACGCGGGGCCTTTAGGGTTGGGGCACCGGAGGTATTCCCTGATGAAAACAATGATCCTTGGCCGCACGGGCCTGACTGTATCGGCCCTGTGCCTTGGCACGATGACCTGGGGCAACCAGAACACGGAAAGTGAAGGCCATGCGCAGGCGGACCTTGCGGTGGGGCATGGCGTGAATTTCTGGGACACGGCAGAGATGTATCCGGTGAACCCGATCCGGGCCGAGACAGTGGGGCGTACGGAAGAGATCATCGGGTCATGGATCGCGGCGCGGGGCGGGCGCGACCGGCTGGTGCTGGCGACCAAGGTCACGGGCGCGGGGATGGGGGCGGTGCGGGATGGTGCGCCCATCACGGGGGCCCTGATGCGGGCGGCGGTCGAGGGATCGCTGCGGCGGATGCGGACGGATTACATTGATCTGTATCAGCTGCACTGGCCGAACCGGGGCAGTTACCATTTCCGCCAGATCTGGGGGTACCGGCCCAAATCCGACCGGGCGGGGGTGGTGGCGCATATGACCGATGTGCTGGAGACCGCCCGTGCATTGCAGATGGAAGGCAAGGTGCGGCATTTCGGGCTGTCGAATGAGTCTGTGTGGGGGGCGGCGAAGTGGCTGTCGCTGGCCGCCGCGATGGGTGCGCCGCAGATGGTAAGCGTGCAGAACGAATATTCGCTGCTGTGCCGGCAGTTCGACAGCGACTGGGCCGAGATGGCGGCGATGGAAGACATGCCGCTGCTGGCCTTTTCGCCCTTGGCCTGCGGCCTTATGTCGGGGAAATATGCGGGCGATGTGACGCCGGAGGGCACGCGCCGGGTGAACAGCCCTGATCTGGGCGGG
>JAAFHS010000313.1 GCA_013298485.1 Rhodobacterales bacterium | reverse complement strand
ACGGCTGGTCGGCGAGGCCGCGAAGGAAGGCCTGCGCGTCAAGACGGGGGTGGAGCCGGAGTTCTTTATCCTGTCACCTGATGGCAGCCAGATTTCAGACCCCTATGACACGGCGGAAAAGCCTTGCTATGACCAGCAGGCGGTGATGCGCCGCTATGACGTGATCGCCGAGGCTTGTGATTACATGCTGGAGCTGGGCTGGGAGGCCTATCAGAACGACCACGAAGACGCGATTGGCCAGTTCGAGATGAACTGGAAATACGACGATGCGCTGCAGACGGCGGACAAGCACAGCTTTTTCAAGTTCATGATGAAGTCGGTGGCCGAAAAGCACGGGTTCCGCGCGACCTTCATGCCGAAACCGTTCAAGGGGCTGACGGGATCGGGCTGCCACGCGCATATCTCGGTCTGGTCGATGGATGGCAAGACCAACGCCTTTGCCGACAAGTCGAAGGAATTGCACTTGTCGGATCAGGGGCGCAATTTCCTGGGCGGGATCATGAAGCACGCCAGCGCGCTGGCGGCGATCTGCAATCCGACGGTCAATTCCTACAAACGCATCAACGCGCCGCGCACGTCGTCGGGCGCAACCTGGGCGCCGAACTCGGTCACCTGGACGGGCAATAACCGCACCCATATGGTGCGGGTGCCGGGGCCGGGGCGGTTCGAGCTGCGCCTGCCGGACGGGGCGGCGAACCCGTACCTTCTGCAGGCGGTGATCATCGCCGCGGGTCTGGACGGGGTGCGGACCAAGGCCGATCCGGGCAAACGCCATGACATCGACATGTACCAGCACGGCCACACGGTGAAGAACGCGCCAAAGCTGCCGTTGAACCTGCTGGACGCGCTAAGGGAATATGACAAGGACAAGACCCTGAAGGCGATGATGGGCGAGGAATTCTCAACCGCCTATCTGAAGCTGAAGCATCAGGAATGGAACAGCTATTGCAGCCATTTCTCGAAATGGGAAACAGAGACGACGCTGGATATCTGACGGCCCGGGGCCAAACGGACCGTAGTGGCTGCCTTCCCCCAACGGCAACCATGCCGGTCAGTCAACCGGAAACTCCGGCCCTGCGATGTGCACGGCAAGCAGGCAGCCGTGCGGGGTGTGGGAGTTATGCTCGGTGCCGTCGCGGTAGAACACCAGATCGCCCGCCCGCAGGATGGTGCCGTCGCTTTCGTGCAACTCGCCTTCAAGGATCAGGAACTGTTCATGGCCGTTGTGGCGGTGACCGCGGGTCGTCATGCCGGGGGGCATGCGGTAGACGTGGAAGCCGACGCCAAGTTCTTGTTCATCGTCGAGCTGCAGAACCATATCGCCCAAGGCCGCGCCATCCGGATAGACGAAAGGCTGAAACTGGGTTTCGTGGATGTTGGCGATGCGGCGGTCGTTCCTGGTGATGGCTTTCATGCGGGCTCCTCTCATCGGATCATCTGCCTTGAGGTGAAGATTTTCTGGTGCAAGTCAAGGCAGCGATTGCCGTGTTTACCTTAAGGAAGAAGATTTGACACACACGCAACCTGTCTTTTAGGTTTGGGTGCAAGGTAGCGTGCGACAGACTTACCGGAACGCGACATAAGCAGGGGATTTTTCATGCGGAAGAGAGTTGCCGTGATCGGCGCGGGTCCATCGGGTTTGGCGCAACTGCGCGCCTTTCAGTCCGCAAAAGCGAAGGGTGCGGATATTCCCGAAGTGGTCTGCTTTGAAAAGCAGTCGAACTGGGGGGGCCTGTGGAACTATACCTGGCGCACGGGTCTTGATGAACATGGCGAGCCGGTGCATTGCAGCATGTACCGGTATCTGTGGTCGAATGGCCCGAAAGAGGGGCTGGAGTTCGCGGATTATTCGTTTGAGGCGCATTTCGGCAAGCAGATCGGCAGCTACCCGCCGCGCGCGGTGCTGTTCGACTATATCGAAGGCCGGGTGAAGAAGGCGGGTGTGCGCGACTGGATCCGGTTTTCGACGACGGTCCGGATGGTCAGGTACAACGCAGCCAAGGGGAATTTCACGGTCACCGTGCATGATCTGAAAGCCGACCGGATGTATGAGGAAGAGTTCGATAATGTCATCGTGGCCTCGGGCCATTTTTCGGTGCCGAATGTGCCGGAATACCCCGGTTTTGACAGGTTCAATGGCCGTGTCCTGCACGCCCATGATTTCCGCGATGCGCGGGAGTTTTCGGGGAAGGACCTGCTGGTGCTTGGCACATCCTATTCGGCCGAAGATATTGGCAGCCAGTGCTGGAAATACGGTGCCAAGTCGATCACGGTCGCGCATCGCACAGCACCCATGGGGTTCAACTGGCCCGACAACTGGAAAGAGGTGCCAAAGCTGGTGCGGATGGACGAAACGACGGCCTATTTCGCGGACGGGTCCAGCAAAAAGGTCGATGCGATCATTCTGTGCACGGGATACAAGCATCACTTCCCCTTCCTGCCCGACGATCTGCGGCTGAAGACCGCGAACCGGCTGGCGGCGGCGGACCTGTATAAGGGGGTGGCTTGGGTGCATAACCCGAAGCTGTTTTACCTTGGCATGCAGGATCAGTGGTTCACCTTCAACATGTTCGATGCGCAGGCCTGGTGGGTGCGCGATGCGATCATGGGGCGGATCGCGGTTCCTGCCGACAAGGCGGTGCTGCTGCAGGACGTGGCGAACCGCATCGCAGGTGAGGATGCGGGCAAGGATGCGCATGATGCCATCCATTATCAGGGCGATTATGTGAAAGAACTGATCGCCGAGACGGATTATCCGTCCTTCGATGTGGATGGTGCCTGCGAGGCGTTCTACGAATGGAAAGAGCACAAGAAGAAAGGCATCATGACGTTCCGCGACAATGCCTATAAATCGGTCATCACCGGGACGATGGCCCCGACGCATCACACGCCGTGGAAGGATGCGCTGGAGGACTCGATGGAAAGCTATCTGCGCAACTGACCCGGTCTGCAGCAGGATATCGGCCCCGGTTCTGCCGGGGCCTTTTTTGTTGGCATCGCGGCCTCAGCTTTGGTCGCAGGTAATCAACAGGAAACATTTTTTCGCAAAAATGAAAATTTTCTCGCCTTGACGCGTTGCCCGTGCTTTCCTCGCGACATCGGGTCGCAGTGGGGCATCCTTGAATGCCGGTCTGTCCGGTGCGGGTGAACGGGGACAGGGAGATCAGAAACCGGTCCGGGTCTGACGGATGGTGTCGGCCAAGGCCGGATCAATTGCCAATCAAAGTGCGGCAGGACGACATGCCGGCCCTCGTGGCCGCAGATGCGGACAAGCCGCCGATCGCAACAGGAGTGAGGGGAAAATGACAACGCAATCGGGTTCGGGCCAGATGGTCCGGGCATTGGACTGGAAAGGTGCCTTCTGGGTCGCGGCCGGTGTGCCGCCTCTGGTGCTGTTCTCCATCGGCGGCATTGCCGGGACCACCGGCAAGCTGGCCTTCGCAGTCTGGATCATTTCGATGATCATGGGCTTTCTGCAAAGCTTTACCTATGCCGAAATGGCCGGGATGTTCGGCAACAAATCCGGCGGCACCAGCGTGTACGGGGCCACGGCATGGCTGCGCTATTCCAAGCTGGTGGCACCCTTGTCGGTCTGGTGCAACTGGTTTGCATGGTCGCCCGTGCTGTCTTTGGGTTGCGCGATTGCGGCGGGGTATATCCTGAACGCGCTGTTCCCGATCCCCTTGGCGGAAAGCCAGGCAGTGGTGGACTGGGTGGCGGCGAACATCGCGAACTATACGGCGGAAACGCAGTCGGTGGTGGACTACATGGCCGCCAATGCGGGCGTGGCGGCCGCAGACGCGATCAAGGCGGTGGCCGCGGCGGACGGTGTGGCGGCCCTGACCCCGGCCTTCCGGGTGTTCGAGGCGTTTGCGTTCACGATTCCAGGCCTTGGGACACTGCATTTCAACTCCACCTTCCTGATCGGCGTGGCGCTGATGCTAGTGATCCTGCTGATCCAGGAGCGGGGGATTGCCTCGACGGCGGCAGCGCAGAAGTGGCTGGCGATCATCGTGCTGGTCCCCTTGCTGCTGGTGGGTCTGGTGCCGATCGTCAACGGGTCGATCGA
>JAAFHS010000312.1 GCA_013298485.1 Rhodobacterales bacterium | reverse complement strand
GCGCATTGGAGCCGAACGGGCCCCTGCTGCTGGGCGATCTGGTCTGGACGGAGGCGCAGTCGCACACCACGCTGGGCCTTGATCTGGGCGCGCGGATCGACCTGGGGCCGGGCACGCAACTGGTGCTGGATGCATTCGTGTCGCGGCTGCAGGGCGATCTGGTGCTGAATACGGGGGCGATGATCTTTGACCGGGACGAGAATTTGCCGAAAGCCGATGTCACTGTGCGCACGCAATACGGGCAGATCGCGGTGCGCGGGACGGAGTTTTTCGCGGGGCCGAGCCAGGGCGTGTTCGGGATTTTCGTGGCACGCGGCATCGTGGAGGTGGCGGCGGGCGGTGTCGCGGTCAGCCTTGGGGCGGGGGAGGGGGTGAATATCGCAAACCCCGGCGATGCCCCATCGCCTGTCGTCAGATGGGGGGCGGCGCGGATTGCGGAGGCCTATGCCAGCGTCATTCCAGCGGGGCAGCCATGAGCGGCGCGGGTGCTGCGCTGGCACTGGTCCGCAGCCCGGCGCTGCAGGAGAGGCTGGCGGTGCTGGAGACGCAGAAGGTGTTCCACGATCTGGGGCAGCGGGAGATGACGGCGCTGGCGGAGATTGCGCGCGCGCGGGTCTGGACCGCCGGGGCGATGATCTTTCAACGGGGCGATGCGGATCAGCCGGACCTGATCATGATCTCGTCCGGGCGGGTGCGGCTGTCGGTCCTGTCAGCCGAGGGGCGTGAATTGTCGCTGCACCATGTCGGGGCGGGCGGGATGATCGGCGAGCTGGCGGTTCTGGGCTGGGGGGAGCGCACGGCGGATGCGACGGCAGTGACGGATGTCACGGCCCTGGCGATTGCCGGGTCCGATCTTGACCGGGTGCTGACGGAGCATCCGGCGATCCTGCGGCGGTTCGTGGGGTTTTTGTGCACACAGCTGCAGCGCACGACAGATCAGCTGGAAGCAATCGCGCTGTACAGTCTTGAGGCGCGGCTGGCGCGGTTGCTGCTGTGCCAGCGGCCTGCCGGTGATGCGCCGCAGTTCGCGCTGCGGCTGGCCTATACGCAGAGCGAGGTGGCTGATCTGATCGGGGCCAGCAGGCCCAAGGTCAATCAGGCCTTTGCGAGGTTGGAGCAGATCGGTGCGATCCGCCGCCTGAAGGGTGGCATCATCTGCGACAGGGCGCTGCTGGTGGAAAGTGCCGATGGCCCGACCTGAGCGCAACCTGTGGGGCGCGGCACTGGTGGCGGCCCTTTGGCTGATCGGATATGCGGGTTATCTGGCGACGGTGCCGCGTGGCGATGCGCCGTTCCTGCTGCGGGACCGGGCGTTCGATCTGATGCTGCAACTGCGCCCGGCGGTGACCGCGGGCGATGTCATCGTCGTGGATATCGGGCCCGAAAGCCTGAGCGCATTGGGGCCCTGGCCCTGGCCGCGTGAGCGGATCGCAGAGCTGGTTGCGGCTGTGGCCGAGGCGGGGCCTGCCGTGGTCGCGGTGGATATCGTGCTGGCGGGACCGGACCGTTTCAGGACGGTGCCGGAGGATACCCTTGATCCATTGTCCACGGGCGACCGCAGGCTGCTGCAGGCCATGGCTGCAGCGCCCGTGGTGCTGTCGGCCCTGGTCTCGGATGCGGCATCTGGCGGGTGGGCACCGCCGGGTGCAGTGATCCTTGCGCCCGATCCGGCACCAGATCTGATGCCATGGCAGGCGGGGGCCGCGATCTGGCCTTTTGCGCCGTTGCTGCGGCCCGGGGTCACGGCGGGGATCGCATCGCTGAGTGCAGAGGCGGATGGCCGGGTGCGGCGTGTGCCGCTGTTCGTGACGGTGGACGGCGTTGCGCACGCGGGGCTGGCCGCCGAGGCGGTCAGGATCGCGGCAGGGGCCTCGTCCTACATCCTGACGGGTCCGGAGGCCGGGGCCATGGCGCGCTTGAACATCGGCCCGTACCGCGTGCCGATCACGTCATCGGCCGATCTGCGCATTCCCGTCTCGGGTCCCGCGGATTGGGCAGACCGCACGATTGAGGCGGCGCGGCTGATGGATGACGCGCGTCGTGCGGCATCGCTTGCGGGCAAGATCGTGCTGATCGGTGGATCGGCCCCGGAAATGGGGGGGCTGCGGGCGACGGCGGGGCATCCGCTGACGCCGTCGGTACAGATCGCGGCCGATGCCATTCAGGCGATGCTGACGGGGGCCGTGCCTTACCGGCCGCGTTATGCCGGGGCCGTGGAAGCCGTGGCCGTGGCTGTTCTGCTGGCCGTCGGATTGGCCCTGGGGCAGGCCTTGGGGCCTGCGGCGGCGTCAGGTCTTGGTAGCGTGATTGCGGTCCTATGGGTCGCGGCGACGTGTGTGCTGTATTGGTGGTGGAACATATTGATCGATCCGGTGATCCCGGCGGGCCTGCTGCTCGGGGCGATCGCCATGTCGGGGCTGCTGGCGGCGATGCGGACGCGGCGGGTGGGGTCGCGGATGCGCCTGCGGTTCGAGCAGCATCTGCCGCCATCGGTTGTGGCGCGCATCGCCGCGGGCCTCGCGCGCATGCCGCGCGAAAGCCGCGAGGTCACGTTCCTGTTCACCGATCTTGAGGGCTTTACGGCGGCGACCAGCCGACTTGGCCCGACAGCGATGGTGGGGCTGCTTGATACGTATTTCGGTGGGCTGACCGGCATTGTGGCGGCAGCGGGCGGGACGGTCGACAAGATCGTGGGCGACGCAATGCACGCGATGTTCAACGCGCCCGATGATCTTGCTGATCACCCGACGCAGGCGATCCTGTGCGCCATGGAAATCCAGCGTTTCGCGGCGGAATTCCGGATGCGCCCGGATGTGGCGGCGACCGGCTGGGGGCGCACACGCATCGGCATTGAAACCGGGACTGTGATCGTGGGTGATGTGGGGTCGGGGGCAAAGCTCGACTACACGGCCCACGGGGATGCGATCAACACGGCAGCACGGCTGGAGGCGCTGAACAACGACCTTGGCACCACGATCTGCGTGGGGCCGGTGTGCCGGGCGCGGGCCGAGGGGATTGCCTTCCGGTTCCGTGGCGACGTGGCGATCAAGGGACGCGGGACGCTTGCCGTGTTCGAGCCGCGCGGGGTTGTGTGACCGGAGGGTGCAGTGGCAGGGATCGCTGCACCCATGACCCGCCAGACCGATCATCAGCACCAGATGTCTTCCTGCGGTTCTGACCGCCGCATCAGGACGGCGATCATGCCCGAATCCCGGATCAGCACGGCGAGGAACAGGACCATGCCCGCGAGCGTCAGGAGCGCGCCGATCCAGGCATTTGCAATCACATCGACATCGCCTGTGGCCAGGTAATAGGCAAGGGCCGCGGTAAAGATGGGAAAGCCTGCGGCGGCGCAGGACACCTGCAGCCAGTTCAGCCAGCGGTAGGATTGCGGCGCATAGCGGTGGTAAAGCCCGTAGAGCGTCATGGTGACCCAGCCCAGCAGGTTAAGATGGGCATGGGCCGGTGACAGGCTGTGATCTTCGGATGCGCCCATGTAGATGCCAAGACCGATGCCGGTAATGCCGGCCAGGGCCCCGATAATGAAACAGAAATATGCGATACGCATGATGTGATCTTTCCCTTGTCGTGTTCGGTGCCCGGCAGTGCCGGGCGGTTGCAGGTGTGGCCACGATCGGCGCGCCTTGCGGGGCCACATCCGGGGTAGACACGAAAGCGGCATGGGCGCGCAGTTCCCGGGGTGACAGACGCAAAGGGCGCCGCATGGTCTGCCGTGATGGCGGAACTGAGGTCCAAGGGGCATCACGCGGCGCGTTTGATTGCGCGTCGTGACCCGCGGGGTGCCGTGTGTTAGGTTCGGTGTTCGCATTTGAAGGTTCCGACATGGTGCAACTGGCCCTTTGCGTTCTTGGCGAACTGCGTGTGTTGCGCGATGGCGTGGCGGTCGATCTGCCGCAATCGCGCAAGTCCCGCGCATTGCTGGCCTATCTGGTGCTGACGCAGCGCGCGCACCGGCGCGAGCGGTTGTGCGAGATTTTCTGGGATCTGCCGGATGATCCGCGCGGATCGCTGCGATGGGCGCTGAGCAAGTTGCGCGTGGTCGTTGACGATGGTGCGGA
>JAAFHS010000311.1 GCA_013298485.1 Rhodobacterales bacterium | reverse complement strand
CGGGACGGGCGGGCCTGACGCGTTGCGCCTTGACGCGCTGCTGATGCCCGGGGCCGCAACCCAAGGATTGGTGGAAGAGATGGAAAAAGCGGGCCCCTTCGGTGCCGCCGCCCCCGCACCCCGGTTTGCCTTTGCCGCGCAGAGCGTGCAGGCCCGCCGCATTGGCGACGCGCATCTGCGCCTGACCTTTGGTGAGACGCGGCTGGAGGCGGTGGCGTTCGGTGCGTTCGAAGGCCCGCTTGGCCCGGCCTTGCTGGATGCAGGCCACCTGCGCTTTCATCTTGCCGGGCGGCTGGAGCTGAATACATGGGGCGGGCGCACCAAGGTGCAACTTCGCCTCGAAGACGCGAGCATTGCTTGATTTTTCCTCTTGCGAGTCAGCGCCACCCCGATTAGACACCGCGCATCCAAGCGTGGCCCGTTCGTCTATCGGTTAGGACATCTGGTTTTCAACCAGGCAAGAGGGGTTCGACTCCCCTACGGGCTGCCATATCTCCACCGCAAAACGTTGTTTTCATTAGGAAAAAGTGCTCCGGCGTCCTTGTGTCCCACCACCATTCCCGCCACCAGTGATCGGCAAACATCTGCCAACCTGTTGGCCGCACCCTCCAAGGAAACTCCTGATCTTCTCACAGCAGTGTGGTCACAGCCGGGTTTTCCGATGAACTGAAGATATCCGGAACACTCAATGCCCACCGTTACGCACGCCACAGGCACTGGGACCTTGGCCGCCGCAGTCACAGGTGTCCGCCCCAGCGCCGTCAAAGTGCTCGCTCTGGGATAACGTCTATGTTCCTTCCGTCCGCAAACCGGGGACATGCCTGAAGGGAGCAAAAAGTCGCAAACGTTGGGGGAACGGCGGATACCAAAAACGTCGTTCCGGGGGGAAGCGGACGGATGCAGGTGGAGCATTAGTCAGCAGCACCCCGCAATACCGGTCATTTCGCAAGAAGAGAATGACCACTTTTACACCTTTGATCATGATAGGCGGTGTTGGCCTGCTCGGGGTCGGTCAGTCAAAAGCGGAAATCGTAGATCGACCAAAAAAAGTATTAGTCAAATAATAACTATTCGCTTTGCAGGTAAGCTGTGCAACTTCTTCAGGAACGGTATGCCAAACTTGGCAGAGCCGAAGGTAAGCTTCAATAGCGCGTCGTCATGCGATAGCCGCGCCGGTGGCTGAGGGTGACAAGAGTAATCGCTGCATTTTGCCACCATGTCGCGCGTTCGACGCAGAACACCGGTTCGCCAAGCCTATGGTCGAGGTGCGTGACGGTGATTGCATCAGCGGCAATTGCCAGGAAGCTGATCTCCACCTCGGAAAACGGGACCGTTGCAATCAGCCACTCATTTGGGCCGATCTCGGTGAAGTCCTGCTGTAACGCCTGCGGCAGCGCTGTCGCGTTTATCCAGCGATCCTCAAGCTGAAACGCTTCGCCATTGGCAGAGTGCAGACAAACCAGATGAACCACCTCACTGCCAACCTGAAGGTTCATCCGTGCCCGCAGCCAGTCCGGGGCTGCAAGGATTTCGCGACTGACCAACGCATACCGGTAAGACGCGCCGGTCTTTTCGACTTCCGCGCGCACGATGGGCATCTCAAAGCGCGCTTGCCGGAGCGGTGCCATGCGAACTCGCGTTCCGGCTTTGCGCTTTCGGTCCAGAAAGCCAAGCTCTGCCACTTCGCGCAAGGCGCGGTTCATCGTCGTGCGCGAACACCTGAACTCCTCCGCCAATTCCACTTCGCCGGGCAGAAGGGTTCCGGGGCCCCAGGGGCCTTCGGTGATGCGGTGCAGGATTTCTGCCATGACGTCCCGGAAGGTGGTCTTTTCAAAGATCGGTGCCGTCGCCATTCAGGTCTGCCTCTTGGCCGCGTGTGAAGCCCTTGATACGGTTATGTGTACGCTTAAGGCAAGGATTGGCCCCCATGTTTCGCATCGTGAACCCAGAGGAATTCCAGACCAACCTGTGGAAGAACGGTGGCGGGGTTACGCACGAGATTGCGCGCCACCCAGTTGGCGATGGTTGGAAGTGGCGTATCAGCATTGCCGAGGTAGGCGTGGATGGGCCGTTTTCACTATTTCCCGGCATGACACGGATTTTGACGGTCATTGACGGTGCGGGGATTGATCTGCTTTCTGCGGACGGCCTGATGGAAGCGCGCCTGCATCGCCCGGTTTTCTTCCTTGGTGATCTCGATGTGACAGCCAGGCTGGTCGGCGGACCCGTGCGCAACTTTAACGTGATCTATGATGCGGACGCCGTTGAGCCTGCAGTGGAGGTGGTTTTGGGGCCAGCCTTGCTGAACTATGCAGATGGAACAATCGGGTTCCTTTGCCTTTCAGGCGCCGTCACCGTTGCGGGTGACGAACTGCATGAGGGGGCGTTCGCCTTGGGCAGCGGCGCAAATATAGCACTTTCGACTGGCGCCGCGGGGCTATTGATTGCCCTGCGGGATCTGACCTGAAAGGGTTCAAACAGCGTCGATCAAGCCTTTCACCGCTTTTCGCCAGCCCGTGATGATCTGCTCCCGGTTTACGTGACGCCCCTCTTTCACTTGATGCCTGCCTGCGGACCACAGGTCTGTGACCACGGTATCGGGTGCAGCAAAGGCCAGACCGTCAAGAATTTGATCGGGGCGAAGCGCGCAAAGCGTCGGATGCAAAAGGTCGATCGCTGTCAGATCGGCAAAAAAGCCTGTCGCAATCTGCCCCGATTTGCGCCCCAAAGCCTGAGCCCCACCCAGTGCCGCACCGACATAAAGGCACTGACCGACCGAGCCGTCTTTTTCAACCATGACATTGCGGGCAATGTCGCGCAGACGCTGGCTGTATTCCAGTGTGCGCAGCTCTTCGGTCAGGCTGATGCGGACGTTGCTGTCGGACCCGATCCCGAACGCCCCGCCTGCGGCGAGCCAGCCCGGCCCGTTGAACGGCCCATCCCCCAGATTGGCCTCGGTGATCGGACACAGCCCGGCAACCGCACCGCTTTTTGCCAGTGCCGCCGTTTCTTGTGCCGTCATGTGGGTGGCGTGGATCGCACACCAATCCGCACCGATGGGTGTGTTGGCCAGCAACCATTCCACAGGCCGCGCACCAAGCCAGGCCGAGATTTCGGACACTTCCCTCGGCTGTTCGGCGACATGGATGTGAATGGGGTTTCCCGCAGCCAAAGGCAAGGCGCGGGCCAGACCCTCGGGGTTGGTGGCGCGCAGCGAATGGGGCGCAATTCCGACGCGGGTGTCAGCGGGCAGGGCGCGTGCGGCGGCGCGTGTGGCCTCCAACAGCGCGGCAAAGCGATCGACCGTATTGCCAAACCGCAACTGTCCGGCGGCCAAAGGTTGCTGCCCCGCGCCGCCATAGGTGTAAAGCACCGGCAGGTGCGTCAGTCCGATCCCCGTCAGGTGGGCGGCAGCAAAGATGCGGTTCGACAGTTCTGCGATGTCGGCGTAAGTGCCGCCGCCCGGTTGATGATGCACGTAATGGAATTCGCCAACGGCGGCATAGCCGGCCTCTTGAATTTCCATGAACACAAGGGCGGCAATCGCCTCCATCTGTTCGGGCGTCAAGTGGTCCAGAAAGCGGTACATCAGATCGCGCCATGTCCAAAAACTGTCACGGCCCGCGATGCGGTGTTCGGTCATGCCCGCCATCGCACGCTGGAACGCATGGCTGTGCAGGTTTGAAAGTGCGGGCAGCAGCGCCGACACGCAGCTATCGCCGGGTTGCGGGGCCGCTGCCGTGGCCACGCCGGTGATATGCCCACCCGTCACGGTGATCCTGACCTGTTCGGCCCATCCGTCGGGCAGCAGGGCGCGTTCTGCAAAAATCACAATGACGACTCCTTATGTGTAGACATAATTCTTATACTTGCATACATAACACGCAAGCAACACCTTTTGCGGAGCATATCCCGTGCAGAATCCCTCTGTCGTTTTGACCTCACTTCGGGCGGCAACGATGATACCGGGCGCTGATCCCTACGGCTTGGTTGACGATGCCGCGCTTGTTTTGATCGGGGGCAAGATCGCATGGGTTGGGGCGCAGGCGGATTTGCCAAGCGACTACACCGCATTTCCCGTGCGG
>JAAFHS010000310.1 GCA_013298485.1 Rhodobacterales bacterium | reverse complement strand
GCTGCTGCCATGCGGTGGAACATTCCCAATACACTGACTGTCCTGCGCCTGCTCGCGGCCCCCGGTGTTGCCGTGATGTTTCTGTATTTCCACCGCCCCTGGGCCGACTGGTTCGCCCTGACCCTGTTCGTAGGTGCCGCCGTTACCGACTGGTTCGATGGCTATCTTGCCCGCCTCTGGAAACAGGAAAGCAAATTCGGCGCGATGCTTGATCCCATCGCCGACAAGGCCATGGTCGTGATCGCGATCATGGTGCTCACCGGGTATAACGGCATGAACGCCTGGCTGATCCTGCCCGCCACCGTCATCCTGTTCCGCGAGGTATTCGTCTCCGGCCTGCGCGAATTTCTCGGGGCCAAGGCCAGCCTTCTCAAGGTCACCAAACTCGCCAAATGGAAAACCACCCTGCAAATGGTTGCCATTGCCGTGCTTTTCCTTGGGACCGGCCTTGAATATCTGAACGGGGTCGCGATGCAGGGCATGACCCCCGACCAGTATCTTGAGGCTGTCGCCGCAGGCCTCGCCGACCCCATCCGCGCCTGTGGCAAGACCGATTGCGCCAGCTACGCCAACCGGGCGGGCCTTGTGCTGATCTGGATCGCCGCGTTCCTGACGGCGATGACCGGCTTTGAATATTTCACCAAGGCCCTGCCGCATCTGCGGGAAGAGAAATGATTGACGTGCTTTACTTCGCCTGGGTGCGCGAACGCATCGGCCTGCCGCGCGAACGGGTCGCGACCACGGCCGCAACTGTCGCAGGCCTCGTGGCCGAACTCAGCGCGCGCGAAGACCGTTATGCACTGGCCTTCAGCGACCTCACGGCCCTGCGCGTGGCCGTCGATCAGGAACTGACCACTTTCGATGCACCGCTGGCGGGCGTGCGCGAGGTGGCATTCTTTCCCCCCATGACAGGCGGCTGAAAATGCTGCGGGTCCAGCCAGACCCCTTCGATCCGGGGATGGAGGCGAACGCCTTTGCCGCGCGGGCCGCCGGGGCAGGGGCCATCGTCACCTTCACGGGTATCGTGCGCGACACCGATGCCCGCCTGGCCGCGATGGAGATCGAACATTACCCCGGCATGACGGAACGCGCCATCGCCGCCATGATGGATCAGGCGCGCAGCCGCTGGTCGCTGACCGATGCGCTGGTCATCCACCGCCACGGGCGGCTTGCGGTGGGTGAGACGATCATGATGGTCGCCACCGCCGCCCCGCACCGCGCCCACGCCTTCGCCGCCGCCGCATTCCTGATGGACTACCTCAAATCCCGCGCCCCCTTCTGGAAGAAAGAGATGGGGGTGGCTGGCACATCCTGGGTCGCGGCAAAGGACGATGACGAAGACGCGCTGAAGCGCTGGTAGGGTGCGTGCTCGCACGCACCATCCGCCGCCACAGGCCGGGTGTAGATCGGGCTTCAGCCCGACGCCACCCCGATCCCCAAACCTTTCAAAAGTGTTAATTTGCCCCGATTTCAAGAGGTCATATATTTGATTTCATTTAATAATATTGAAAATTGACAGCCGTCAATTTCCCTCAAAATCCGCCCGCATCATCTCTGCCGCCCGCTCTGCGATCATGATCGTCGGCGCATTCGTGTTGCCCCCCAACAGCCGCGGCATCACCGATGCATCCACCACCCGCAGCCCCGCCACCCCCCGCACCCGCAGCTGCGGGTCCACCACCGCCATCTCGTCCCGCCCCATCCGGCAGGTCCCCACCGGATGGTAGATCGTATCCGCCCGCGCCCGGATATCCGCCTCCAGCGCCCGGTCGCTGCCGTCATGGGGGTAGAGCCGCTGCCCCCGCCACGCCGCCAGCGCAGGCGCTTCCATGATCCCCTCCATGATCCGCGCGCCCGCCATCAGCACCTCCAGGTCACGCCGGTCCTTCAGATACCCCGGATCAATCCGCGGCGAATCCTTCGCCCCCCGCCCCGTCAACCCGACCATCCCCCGGCTTTCCGGGCGCAGCACGCAGACATGGCAGGAATAGCCGTCCGCCAGATGGATTTTCCGCAGATGGTCATCCACGATCCCGATCACGAAATGCAATTGCAGATCGGGCCGCGCCAGCCCCGGACGGCTGAACAGAAACGCACCACCCTCTGCCATGGGGGACGCGAATGTGCCCATCCCGCTCCGCCGCCACTCCAGCGCCGCCCGCGCCAGCCGCGCAAGGCCGCGCGGGTTCAACCCCACCACATCTGCCCGCTTGGACCGGTAACTCAGGATATAGTCCAGATGATCCTGCAGGTTAATCCCCACCCCCGGCAGCGCATGGGCGACCGGAATGCCGTGGGCGCGCAATTCGTCCTCCGGCCCGATCCCTGACCGCAGCAAAATCGCGGGCGATCCGAACGCGCCGCCCGCCAGCACCACCTCGCGCCGCGCCCGCAGATGCGTGCCGTTTGCCAGCAGGATCCCCGTCGCCTGTCCACCCTCCAGCGTCACCCGGTCCACCTGCGCGCCTGTCAGCACCGTCAGGTTCCCCCGCCCCATGACGGGATGCAAATAGGCCGCCGCCGCCGAACACCGCTCGCCCTTCTTCGGCCCTGACCCGTATTGCGTCACCTGATAAAGGCCCGCGCCCGCCTGCACCGGCCCGTTGAAATCATCGTTCCGCGGGATCTGCACGCTTTCGCAGGCCGCAACGAACGCCCCCGAAATCGCCGCTGGCTGCGCCTGATCGCACACCTGCAACGGCCCTGCCTGCCCATGCAGCGCGCCGTCCCGCACATTGCCTTCGGATTTCACGAAATACGGCAGCACCGACTGCCAGTCCCACCCATCGGCCCCCAGTTCCGCCCATTCGTCATAGTCACCGGGATGCCCGCGCACATACAGCATCGCATTGATCGCCGATGATCCGCCGAGCGCTTTCCCGCGCGGCTGAAACCCCCGCCGCCCGTTCAATCCTGGCTGCGGTTCGGTTTTCAGCGCCCAGTTATGGATCGGCGGCCGCCCCGATACCATGGCCGCCACCAGTGCCGGCGCACGGACAAAGATGCTTTTCCCCGCACCCCCCGCCTCGATCAGGCAGACACTTACCGCGCGATCCTGCGACAGCCGCGCCGCCAGCACCGCCCCGCCCGATCCGCCACCCGCGATGATATAGTCATACTCCATGACAACACCTAAACCGCTTTCGTCCGGGGGGTGCAATCAGGACGCTGCGGCGCATCCGTCGTCAGGTGGCATGTGTCGCCGCCGTCAGGACACCGGCCCCCACCAGCAGCGAGCCGCCGACACGGTTGAAACCGCGCACGACCCGCGGCGAGCCGACAAGCGTCCGTGCGCGGGACGCGACAAGGCCGTATCCGATGGCATTGGCAAATGCGAGCACAAGGAATGTCGCCTCGAAGATCACCATCTGGGTCCAGAAATCGCCCGTGCGATCCATGAACTGCGGCAGGAACGCGACAAAGAACGTGATGCTTTTCGGGTTCAAGGCCGTCACCAGCCAGGCGTGAACGATCATCCGGCCCGCCCCGGTTTTCTGTGTCAGCGGGGTTGCATTCAACGTCCCGCCCGCCCGCCACAGTTTGACGCCAAGCCAGATCAGATAGGCGGCCCCGGCGAATTTCAGCACTGTGAAAAGTGTCGCGGATGCGGCCAGCAGCGCGCCGATGCCCAGCATTGACAGCGTCATCGCCGTAAAATCGCCCAAGGCAACACCCACCGATGTCGGCAAGGCCGCACGCCATCCCTGCCCAAGCGCATATGACACAACGAGCAGGATGGTGGGGCCCGGAATAACCAGCAACACGGTTGATGCAGCCACAAATGCAAGCCAGGTTTCAATGGACATTTTTACCCTCCGATATCCGCATATGCTGAGGTATCCACTGATCTGCGGTGTTGTCCAGCATCACCCCCGCAAGACACCCCCCGTGGCCTTGGTCACCTTCTCGATGATCTTCGCTGATACGGCCTCGATCTCCGCCTCGGTCAGCGTCCGCTCCATCGGTTGCAGCCGCACTGCGATGGCCAGCGATTTCTTGCCCGCCCCCATCTGCGCCTCGGCCTTGGCCCCGCTGAACGCATCAAACACCCGCACATCCGCAATCAGCGTCTTGTCCGCCCCGATGGCCGC
>JAAFHS010000031.1 GCA_013298485.1 Rhodobacterales bacterium | reverse complement strand
GTATTCGGTGCTGTCAGCCGAGATGATGCCATCGTTCATGGCCGCAAGGGCCGTCACCATCTTGAAGGTTGATCCGGGCGGGTAGACACCCTGCACTGTTTTGTTGGCGAGGGGGCGGTGGTCATCGTTCAGCAGGCCGGAATAGTCGGTCTGCGAAATGCCGCGCACGAACAGGTTGGGGTCGAAGGAGGGCGCTGAGGCGATGGCAATCAGATCGCCGTTCGTCACATCCATCACGACGGCTGCCGCGGATTCGCTGCCCAGCCGCGCTTGCGCGAAGTTCTGCACATCGGCATCAATGGTCAGCATGATGTCGGCCCCGGGCACGCCATCGACGCGTTCCAGCTCGCGCATCACGCGCCCGACGGCGTTCACCTCGATCCGCTTGTTGCCGGCCGATCCGCGCAGGACATCTTCCTGCCAGCGCTCAACCCCGATCTTGCCGATCTGGAATTTGGGGATTGTCAGGATCGGATCGGGATTTTCGATGCCTTCAAGGTCTTTCTCGCTGACCGGGCCGACATAGCCCACGACATGGGCGAAATCGCCGACCAGGGGATAGATGCGTGACAGGCCGACCTCGGGCGAGACACCGGGCAGGGACGGGGCGTTCAGCGCGACGCGCGAGAAATCCTCCCACGACAGGCGGTCCTTGACGATGATCGGCACAAAGGGACTGGAGCGGCCGACCTCCATCAGCGTCTTTTCCAGATCTTCGGGCATCAGCGGAATGACATGCGACAGGCGGGCCAGCACGCCCGGCACATCGCCCGCATCCTCGCGCGTGATGACCACGCGGTAATTCTGTTCATTGCCCGCGATCAGTTTGCCGTTGCGGTCAAGGATCAGGCCACGGGCGGGGGGCACAAGGCGGATGTTGACGCGGTTTTCTTCGGCCAGCAGGCGGAATTCATCGGCCTGATCGACCTGCATGTAACGCATGCGCGCGCCCAGCACCGCCATGAAGGCGGCCATGGAGCCGCCAAGGAGCAGGCCGCGCCGGGTGATGGTACGGGCGCTGTCTTCGTTGTCGCGCGCAGTCCGCCTCACAACCGCCTCCCATAGCTGTCGACTTCACCGGTTGCGGGCTTTCTGAGGTCCAGCAGAAGCGAAGACAAGATCACCACGACGGGATAACACAGGATTGACCAGATTGTCTGCACCAGGGCAAAGCCGAAACCGGGTTGCGGCATCAGGGCAATCGAAAACACGACGCGGTAGACAAGGAATAACGCGGCCATGACCCCCGCCGCAAGCAGCCATTCGATGGCAAAGCTCAACTCACGGGTCAGCGCGGCACGGGACCGCAGGAATTCGGTCGCAACCAGCATCAGCGCGGCCCAGAGACCGGGGGGACGCAGCAGAATCATATCCTCCACCAGAAAGACCAGCGCGATCAGCAGCGCAGGCAGATAGTCGGGCCGCCGCATGACCCAGGCGATCGTCAGGCACATCAGGACATCCGGGCCGGGCCAGGGACGGGGTTCAATGCCGAAGGGGGTCAGGATCCAGTTCGGGACTGCAGACCATGGAAAGCTGTCGCTGCCCGTGCCCAGAGGCAGAAGGCGGAAGAACAAAAGCACCAGCGCGATGGCCACAAAGACGCTGCGGTAATACCAGACGGAACTGCGCAGGGCCTGCCACATGGGGATCAGTCGGTCGGGGTTTCGGCAGCACCGGGGGGCGGCTCGGTGGCTTCGGTCTCATCGGTCTGGTCGGCCCCCGGAGCATCGGCCGCGATATCGGCTGCAGGTGCGGGAAAGACGACTGGCGGGGCGACAAGAGTGCCTGCATCGGTAATCGGTTCGATGGCATGGCTGCGCAGAACGCGCAGAAATTCAAGGCGCCCATAGTCGGCAGACAGGCGCACGCGCAGGCGGCGGTCATTGCCCAGCACCACCTCGCCCACCAGAAGATCGGCCGGGAACACCGCGCCATCCCCCGATGTGACAACGCGGTCGCCAGGGCGGACCTGATCGGGATCATCCAGAAATTCAAGCAGCGGCAGACCGGAATTGTCGCCCGACAGCAGCGCCTTCTGCCCGGAGGGCTGCACGGTGACAGGCGTGCGGCTGGAGGTATCGGTCAGCAGGATCACCCTGGCCGTGCGTTCGCCTACGCCCGAGATGCGCCCCACAAGGCCGATGCCATCCATCGCCGCCCAGCCATCGATGATCCCGTCACGGTTGCCGACATTCAACAGTACCGACTGCCGGAAGGGGCTGCCGCTGTCGGCCATCACAACGCCGGTGACATGCGTGAGACGTGGATCAAGGCGCACCTGATTGAGGTCGAGAAGACGCGCGTTTTCCTGTTCCAGCCGTAGGGCCGCCTCGCGCCAGGCGCGGACCTGCTGCAATTCGCGGCGCAGTTCCTGGTTCTGTTCATAGATGCGGGTGTAGCTTTCGAACTGGTCGATCATCTCCGCCACTTTGGTGACCGGGGCCATCGCCCAGTCGAAAGATGGCACTACGCGGTCCACCAGCGCCGCGCGGAACCGTTCGACCCGCGGGCTGTCAATGCGCCAGAGCAGGAAGATGCCGACCAGAAACAGCACCAAGAGGCCGATCAGCACCCGCCGCAGGGGGCGCGAAAACTCCTCGGGGTCGGTGCGCGTCTTTGCCATGGCGGATGCCTTGTCGCCTGTCAGCTGTCGTAGTCGATGACGTGCCGCAGTTGTTTTTCGTACTCCAGCGCCTTGCCGGTGCCAAGCGCCACACAGTTCAGCGACTCGTTCGCGACACTGATCGAAAGCCCCGTCTGTTCGCGCAACGACAGGTCAAGATCACCCAGCAGCGCGCCCCCGCCCGTCAGCATCACACCGCGGTCGACGATATCGGCGGCAAGATCGGGGGGTGTCGCCTCAAGCGCCTGCATTACGGCATCGCAGATTTGCTGCACGGGTTCGGCCAGCGCCTCGGCCACCTGGGCCTGGTTGATCTCGGTTTCTTTCGGTACGCCATTGAGCAGATCGCGCCCCCGGATCGTCATCGATGATCCGCGTCCGTCATCGGGCATGCGCGCCGTGCCGATCGAGGTCTTGATGCGTTCGGCGGTGCTTTCGCCGATCAGCAGGTTCTGGTGGCGGCGCAGGTAGTTGATGATCGCCTCATCCATCCGGTCGCCGCCGACGCGGACGGACCTGGCATAGACGATGTCGCCCAAGGACAGAACAGCGACCTCGGTTGTTCCGCCGCCGATATCGACGACCATGTTGCCCGTGGGGTCGGTGATCGGCATGCCGGCCCCGATGGCCGCGGCAATGGGTTCTGCGATCAGGCCTGCGCGGCGCGCACCGGCGGACAGCACGGATTGACGGATGGCGCGCTTTTCAACGGGGGTGGCACCATAGGGGACGCAGACGATGATCTTGGGTTTGGAAAAGGTCGTGCGCTTGTGCACTTTGCGGATGAAATGTTTGATCATCTCTTCGGCGCTGTCGAAATCGGCGATCACACCGTCGCGCATCGGGCGGATCGCCTCGATCGTGCCGGGGGTGCGGCCCAGCATCAGCTTGGCATCTTCACCGACGGCCAGAACCTGCTTTTTGCCATCCTTGACATGGTAGGCGACGACGGAAGGTTCGTTCAGGACGATCCCTTTGCCGCGCACGTAGACAAGGGTGTTGGCGGTGCCAAGGTCAATGGCCATATCCGAGGAGAAGAGGCCGGAAAGTATCGACATGTGCGGGCAGTCCTTGATGGGCAATATACAACGTGCCCGCGACTCGGATGTGAGGCAGGCAGACCCTTATAGAAACAGGGGACGGGAAGGGAAAGGGGCGTGGCGGAAGGCCGCCGCAGGGCCGCGTCCGGCCCATGAAAATTGGCGGGCAAGACCCCGTTTGGTCATCGCCCGCCAGTTTGCCGTAATGTGCGAATAGTACAAGGATCAGGGTAACACTATCGGAGAAGATCCTGGCTTACAGCAGAAAATCAGAAGTAGTGAGGGCATGTCCCGTGTGGACAAAAATGTCCATGTCGGACCGGCCGTCGCCGTCCAGATCGACCATGACGACGGTTCCCTGACGACCGTGCTGGATGCGGAGTTCGCCTTCGGTCCCACTGAATGCCTGTGCGCCGCGCCAGGCGAGCGTGCCAGATTCGCCGCCGTCGAAGATGGCCGTGAGATCAATCTTGTCGACCCCGCGCTGGAAGTCCTGGATAACGTCGCGCTGCCGTCCGGTGCCGGAGTCGTCAGCTGTCGCGAAGATGAACTGATCGGCCCCGGTGCCGCCATGCAGCACATCGCGCCCGGTGCCACCGGTGAGGCGGTCATTGCCCGTACCGCCGTAAAGCGCGTCATTGCCCTGATCGCCCGACAGCACATCATCGCCTGCGCGACCCCAAAGCCTGTCATTGCCAGTGCCGCCCAGCACCTTGTCATCACCCCGCCCGCCGCGCAGCACGTCATCACCACCCAGACCGATCAACTGGTTATCGGCATCTGCCGCCGCGCGGTGGTGTCTCAGGATGTCGATCACATTGCCCTGGTCATCGCGCAGCGTGCCCGCCGCATTGTCGCCCACCACGATGACCGAGCCATCTGCGAAACTGACGCTGGTTGTGGTGGTCGCGCGCAGGTCGCGGTCCAGTGTCAGGGTCGCCCCAGCGGCGGTGAAGGCCAGCCCGTCACCCGTTTCGGCCAGCCCGACGCTGCCCGCCGACCCTGACATGAACCGCAGCGGGCTGCCGTCATCGGTGATGGTAAACAGGCTGGCATCCAGTGATTGCAGAACGCTGAAACCACCCTCCATTGTGTCAACCTCGCTGCCGGTCGCACCAATCGCCACGACCTCACCCGTCGTCGTGTTCAGATAGGTGCTGGATGCCGTCCCCAGCGTGCCGCCGGTAAAGCCATAATAGGTATCGCCGCCGATGAAGGCGAATTTCACAAGGCCAAGGCCAAAGCCAGTATCGATCACGTCATTCGCGCCTGTCGGGACAAAATCGGTCATCTGTGCAAGGGACGCCTCGCTAAGCAGCGTCTTGTCCACCAGCAGCGCCTTGAGGAACCGGACCATGTCATCGGTGGTGGAGGCGATACCCGCCTCGCCGCGCAGTTCCCATTGGGCGCGGGTCACGTCAACCAATTGCCCGGTCTGATCCTCCAGATAACTGGACAGGCGCGGATCGTCGGTGCCCAGCTGGCGCACCGTGTTGGTCATCCCGGCCGGATCGAAAATGCCCGCCTTCAGGACATCGTAAAATGACTTTCCGGTCTGCTGTTCGACGATCTGGCCAAGCAGCAGGTAGTTGGTGTTGGTGTAGAAATACGCATCACCCGGCGCGCCCACGGCTGGCAGGCCGCGTGACAGATCAAGCGCCTGTTGCGGGCCAAACACCTGATCGGGGTTTTCCAGCAGGGCTTTGACGAACAGGGGGATGCCTTCGGCGTCCCGCACCTCGGTATAGTTGTCGATGCCGGAAGTCATGTTCAGCAACTGGCGCACGGTGACGGTG
Organism: Rhodobacterales bacterium; assembly: GCA_013298485.1. GTDB lineage: Bacteria > Pseudomonadota > Alphaproteobacteria > Rhodobacterales > Rhodobacteraceae > JAAFHS01. Next base: position 6,164 of record JAAFHS010000031.1, on the reverse strand, counting down.
TCGGTGTTGGCAATGCCTTGGATCGTGGCGGGCGACAGATAGGTGGCGGCACGGGCATCAAGGTCGATCTTGCCCTGTTCGGCCAATTGCAGGATCGTGACCGCTGTCATCAGCTTGGTCTGCGAACCGATTTCAAAGGTCTGGTCCGCGCCTGCGGGTCTGTTGGTTTCAAAATCGTTGACGCCCGCCGCGACCGAGACCTTGAGCGGGCCGCGATCAATCTGAAACACCGTGGCGGGTGCGTTGGCCGTGGCACGCAGGGCATCGGTTCCGGTGTGCAGGGCTTGGGTCAGTGCAATCGGATCAAAGGTTATCATCATCTGCTCCATCTAGATTTATTGATAAACATGAAAATACTCATGCTTTTCGATAATGCAAGAATTTTTATTGATAAACATTAAAAAACACATGATAAGCATGATTCACAGGAATGAGGTTTCCCGATGATCGATCTTGCAACACAACGTCTGTTCGTCTGGCTGGACCGGGCTTTCATCTTGATATGGCTTGGTTTTCTGGCATTCGTCTGGGCGCTTGTCCGTGAGGTGCAGACGGCGCCCGCGGCCCTGGCGGCACTTGCACCGGATCAGGCCGCCTGTCTGGACGCCCTGCCGCAGATTCCCCGCTTCAGCACGGCAGGGCAGGTCGTGTTCTGGGGTGGTTTTGCCGTGGAAGTCGCAGTTTATGCGGTAATCCTTTTCCTGGCGCATCAGGTGATCCATCGCTGTGCGACAGGCCGTGTGTTTGTCGGGGCGATGATCGCATCCTTGCAGCGGATCGGGATCATCATCGCGGTCTATCCCCTGATTGATCTGGCGATCATGAACCTGAGCGACTGGGCCTATGTGCTGACGGGTGACATCATTGCCTTTTCAGGGTCCTATGCGCTGGATATGCCGGTCATGGGGGTGGGATTGCTGCTGGTGACGATGGCGGCAGCGATGCGGATGGCGGTGCAGATGCACGAAGATGCGGCGCTGACGATATGAAGGATGTGCAGCGATGATCCGGGTCAATCTTGATGTGATGCTCGCGCGGCGCAAGATGCGGCTGGGCGAGCTGGCAGATACGGTGGGCGTTTCGATTCAGAACCTGTCGATCCTGAAAACCGGCAAGGCGCGGGCCGTGCGGTTTTCGACGTTGAATGCGCTGTGCGCGGCACTGGATTGCCAACCGGGGGATATTCTGGAATTTGATGCGACGATGCCGCAAGCGGAGGATGACTAGATGTTTCGCATGGATGGGCGCGTCGCCCTGGTGACGGGATGTGGCAGTGCAGGGGGCATCGGGTTTGCCTGCGCGCGGGCGTTGCAGGCGGCAGGGGCGACGGTGGCGATCACGGCCACGAGCGAGCGGATTTTTGAACGCGCAAAGGAATTGGGGGTATTCGCGGCCAAGGCCGATCTGACGCAGGCCAACGACGTGAGGAGGCTTTTTAATGAGGTTGAAGCCGCTCTTGGGCCGGTGGCGATACTGGTGAACAACGCAGGCATGGTGCAGACAGGGAAATCCGCCAAACGTGCGAAGGTCGGGGGGCTGACAGATGCGGGCTGGCAGCATCATCTGGCGTTGAACATGACCACAGTCTTCAACTGCACCCGCGCGGCGCTGCCCGCGATGCAGGCGGCAGGCTATGGCCGGATCGTGAACATGGCCTCGGTCACGGGGCCGGTGGTGACAATTGACGGATCGGCCGGCTATGCGGCGGCGAAGGCTGGGGTGACAGGCCTGACGCGGGCCACGGCAGTGGAATATGCGGCGTCGGGGATCACCTGCAACGCGGTGCTGCCGGGATGGATCACGACGGAATCCTCATCCGCGAAGGAGGTCCGGGCGGGCCGTGCCTGCCCGACGGGGCGATCAGGGACGCCTGATGAAGTTGCGGCCTGCGTGATGTTTCTGGCCAGCGAAGGGGCATCTTATGTCAACGGCGCGATGCTGGTGGTGGACGGGGCCAACACGCTGATGGAGATGAAGGTTTAACCCCGCCCGAAGGCATAAAGGAACTGCCGCCAATACCCCTTCGGCACCGGGTGGCCTTCGATGCCATAACCGCTGGGCCATTTGCCATCGGGCAGGTGATGGGTGCCGAAAATGCGGTCAAACAACGGAAAGTGGATTGCAAAGTTCACATCAATCGCCTCACGCTCGACCCCGTGGTGCCAATGGTGAAAGCGTGGGGTGGCAAGGATGCCTGACAGCCATTTCGGCTCTACCCGGATATTGGAATGCAGGATGGACGAATAGACATAGACGATCAGGATATAGGCCTGCAGGGCAGTTTCACTGAAGCCTGCCACGAACATCGGCGTCGCGGTGACAGCGCGCAGGATGATCACCTCAAGGAAATGCATCCGGGCCCCGGCCAGCCAATCCATCGTTTGGGCGGAATGATGCACGGCGTGAAACCGCCACAGGGCGGGCACGCGGTGAAAGGCGCGGTGCAGCCAGTATTGCACGAAATCCGTGAGGATCATGATGAGGATGATCTGCACGATCAGGGGCAGGTTGCCAAGAAAGTTGCGCGTGGCCGACAGGTCGGCCTTGGCAAGGATAAACCCTGACGGCGCGAGGGTCAGGAAGGACAGAACCTGCACCATCATCGAGGAGACAAGGTAGTAGAACAGATCCTCGCGCCATTCAGTGCGGAACACGGTCTGATCGGGGTGCTGCGGGACAAGGCGTTCCAGCGGGATGAAGATGAAGCCGAGGAAGATCAGGTTCAGGATAAAGAAATCGAGGCCGAGGAAGATACCGCTGGTGGCGACGGCATCTGTGCGCAGGTGCAGGGCGCCAAGGATGGACGCAATCAGCACGACGGCGAGGGTCGTGATCGCCAGCGTCCGGTTCGGGCGCAGGACCATGGACAGGATCGCACAGGCGAAGGCATGGATCAGCAGCACCATGATCACGATGCGGAACCAGCCCGCCATGGTCAGGCGTTGCAACTCGGGCGTGGTCAGCAGATCGGGAAATTGCAGACAGACCGTCAGCGCAAGGGCCGCGACGGCGGCGGCTAGGCCGCCCGTGCCTGCCAGCCACCCGGTGCCGAAACGGCGTTGATCGCGGGGCAGTTCAAGTTCGGCACGGATCTTGCGGCGGATATTGGAAATCATCATGAACCCGAAATTGTCATTTTCACGCAGTTGTCACGCGAATTTCGGTGAACGCCAAGTTTTTTGTGATCGCGGTTTCAGTTTTCGCACAGATATTATGTAGCTGAGGATGGGCAATATTGCCCATCCTACCCGTCGTCAGCCCGCATCCTTGTAGTTCACCGATTTGGTATCGCTGTCGGGCGCCGATTTCGCCCGCCGCTGGATCAGGCGGTTGAGGCAGTTCACATAGGCTTTCACACTTGCCACCACGGTATCGGTATCTGCCGATTGGCCTGTGGCAATGCGCCCGTCCTCCTCCACCCGTACCGTCACGGTGGCCTGCGCATCGGTGCCTTCGGTCACGGCACTGACCTGATACAGTTGCAGGCGCGCGTTGTGCGGCACCAGCATCTTGACTGCGTTGAAGGCCGCATCGACCGGGCCGTCGCCTGTGGCATCAATCGAGTGATCCACGCCGTCGATGGTCAGCGTCAGTTCCGCCTCTTGCGGGCCGTCGGTGCCGCAGACGACGCGCAGGCGTTTGACCTGCAGGGTATCGTGGGCCGCGTGGCTTGCATTGTCCTGGACCAGCGCGATCAGGTCGTCGTCAAAGACCTCTTTCTTGCGGTCGGCCAGCGCCTTGAAGCGCACGAAGGCGTCGTTGAGCTGATTGTCAGCCATCTCGAAACCCAGTTCGCGCAGCTTGGCCCGCAGTGCGGCCCGGCCCGAATGCTTGCCCAAAGGCAGCGAGGTGCCCAAAAGGCCCACGTCTTCGGGGCGCATCACCTCGAACGTTTCGCGGTTCTTCAGCATGCCGTCTTGATGAATACCGGATTCATGCGCAAACGCGTTCTTGCCGACGATGGCCTTGTTAAATTGCACGGCAAAACCGGAAACGGTGGCGACACGGCGGCTGATCGCCATGATCTTGGTCGTATCAATCCGGGTCTGGTAGGGCATGATGTCGTTGCGGACCTTCATCGCCATCACGACTTCCTCAAGAGCGGTATTTCCCGCCCGTTCGCCCAGACCGTTGATCGTGCATTCGATCTGCCGCGCGCCCGCCTCCACCGCCGCCAGCGCGTTGGCCGTCGCCATGCCAAGGTCGTTGTGGCAATGCGTGGCGAAGATGATCCCGTCCGCCCCCGGCACCCGGTCCAGCAGCATCCGGATCAGGGCGGCACTTTCGCGGGGGGCGGTGTAGCCCACCGTATCGGGGATGTTGATCGTGGTGGCACCGGCCTTGATCGCAATCTCGACCACGCGGCAGAGGTAATCATGTTCGGTGCGGGTGGCATCCATCGGCGACCATTGCACATTGTCGCAGAGGTTGCGGGCATGGCTGACCGTATCGTGGATCCGCTCCGCCATCTGGTCCATATCCAGATTGGGGATGGCGCGGTGCAAGGGTGAGGTCCCGATGAACGTGTGGATGCGCGGACGCTTTGCGTGCTTTACCGCCTCCCAGCAGCGGTCGATGTCTTTGTAATTCGCGCGGGCGAGGCCGCAGACCTGCGCGTTCTGTGCGATTTTGGCAATGCCGCTGACGGCCTCGAAATCGCCATCCGATGCGATGGGAAAGCCCGCCTCGATGATATCGACGCCCATGTCATCGAGCAGGGTCGCGATATCCAGTTTTTCCGAATGGCTCATCGTGGCGCCGGGCGACTGTTCGCCGTCGCGCAGGGTGGTGTCAAAGATCAGGACGCGGGGTTGGGTGGATGTGTCGGTCATGTCAGGGGCTTTCGTTTCTTAGCTGTGATGCAGGTCGGGCGCATGTCCATCTGAGCGGCAGCGCCCGGGGGGCACGCTCAGCGGAGGCTAAGAAGAAGCAGGCCAAGCAGCGACGGGGCCTTGGCGGCCCCGACATTCGCGATATGTGCACCCTTGGTCATGCGCCGGACTATACGGGCGGTTTGGCGAAAGGAAAGTGAAAATATGCGGGCATTGGTGATCGGGGCGTCAGGTGGGATCGGGGCGGCGCTTTGTGCGGCCCTGACGGCACGGGGGGAGGAAGTGGTGGCTTTGTCGCGCAGCGGCGATGGGCTGGATGTGACGGATGAGGGCAGCATTGCGCGGCTGCTGGGGGCGCTGGAGGGGACGTTTGACACGGTGATCGTGGCGACGGGGGCCCTGGTGATTGACGGGCATCGTCCGGAGAAGACCGTGAAAGCGGTGGATGCGGCGGGCCTGTCCGGGCAGTTTGCATTGAACGCGATGGGGCCGATGCTGGTGTTGAAACATGCGCTGCGCCTGATGCCGAAGGACCGGCCTTGCCGGTTCGGCGTGCTTTCGGCGCGGGTGGGCTCGATCGGCGATAACAGCCTTGGCGGCTGGTATTCCTACCGCACGGCCAAGGCCGCGTTGAACCAGCTGATCCACACGGCGGCGATCGAGGTGGCGCGCAGCCATCCGCAGGCCGTGCTGGCCCTGTTGCACCCGGGTACGGTGGATACGCCGTTCACCGCCGGTTATCAGCCCGCCTATGACAAACTGACGCCCGCGCAATCGGCAGCGGCACTGCTGGGGGTGCTGGATGGCTTGATCCCGGCGCAGTCGGGCGGCTTCTTTGATTACCGGGGCGAGGCTGTGCCGTGGTAGGCCGCCTGATCCTGATCCTGGGGGATCAGCTGACCCATGATCTGCCGATGCTGACGGACGCCGACCCGGCACGCGATGTGGTGGTGATGGCCGAGGTGCGGGCCGAGGGGACCTATGTCAGGCATCACCCGCAGAAGATTGCGCTGATCCTGGCGGCAATGCGCAAACATGCGGCAGCTTTGGAGGCGGCGGGGTTTCGGGTGGCCTATAGCCGCCTGGATGATCCGGAGAACACGCAGTCGATTGGTGGCGAGCTGATCCGGCGGGCGGCGGAGTGCGGCACGACGGATGTCTGGGTGATGGAGCCGGGGGAGTGGCGGCTGGATGCCGCCCTGCACGACCTGCCGCTGGATGTGCGGGTCTGGCCTGATGTGCGGTTTGTGGCCTCAAAGGGCGAATTCGCCGAATGGGCGAAGGGGCGCAAACAGATGCGGATGGAGTATTTCTACCGCGAGATGCGCCGCA
>JAAFHS010000309.1 GCA_013298485.1 Rhodobacterales bacterium | reverse complement strand
AATGCCGCCGTAAGGCAGGTGGATCATCGCGAGATTGCCAAGCTCCTGCCCCAGAATGCGGATGTAGTGGCGCGCGGTTTCCAGGGCGAGGGGTTCGCGGGCGGCGATGCCGGCCATCACCTGCGCCGAGGTGCGGGGATCAAGCCTGCCTGCCTGCGATGAGACGAAGGCATAGATGTGTTCGATCCCCCGGCCCGCGAGCACATCTTCGACACCGGTGAAGCCGTGGGCATCGGCCCCGTAGGTTTCGACGAATTGCGACAGGGCGAGGTCTTCGGCGGTACGGACGGGCATGGTGATATGGCCGCATTCGGACGGGGCCACGATCCGGCCCCAGGGGGTGTTATGAACGGGGGCCGCGTTCACACCCGTGCCAAGACCCACGACCAGCATGGATGCACCCGGCTTGACCGGGCCATCGATAACGCGACGCAACTTGTCGGGCGCGATGTGGCCCAAGGCCTGCCCCTGTGCCTGAAGATCATTCAGGATGGCGACTTGTGCCGCCCCTGTGGCCGTGGCGATGTTGGGGCAGGTGATGGTCCAGTCGATATTGGTCATCTCGGCCACACCGTCAGAAATGGGACCTGCGGCAGCGACACAGACGCCTTCGACGGCCTTAAGCCCCTGATCGGCAAGATATCGGGTCAGGACGGATTCGAGGTTCGGATGATCGGCATTGCGGAATTTCGTGACGGAAGGCTGCCGCACAGCCCGGCCATCGGCGAGCGCCACGCGGGTGTTTGTGCCGCCGATATCGGCGACGATCACGAGCGGTGCCATACCATCCCCCTAGTCGTTCCGCGCGATGGCGCGGCGTAGCGCGTGATACGAGGATTTGGGCGTGCGTTTCAAGGTTTCAAAATCGACATGCACGAGGCCGAAGCGTTTTGCGTAGCCTTCGGCCCATTCGTAATTGTCGAGCAGCGACCAGTAAAAAAAGCCTTTGACGTTGGCCCCGTCTTCGATGGCGGCTTTGGTCGCGCGCAGATGGGCGAAGAGATAATCCTCGCGTATTCTGTCTGTTACGGTGCCATCTTCAAGTTGATCTGCATTGGCCATGCCGTTTTCGGTGACATAGATCGGCAGATCGCCAACGTAGTCGCGGGCCATACGGGTGAGGAAGGTCTGCAGCCCGTCGGGATAGATCTCCCACCCCATCTGGGTTTTGGGCAGGGGGCCGGGGACATCGCGCAGGTGCGGCCAGGGGGTGCCTGCGGCATGGGAGTGCAGGTGGCGCGTGTAGTAGTTGACGCCTAGCCAGTCGAGCGGCTGGCCAATGGTGGGCATGTCATCCCGCCAGCCCTGCGGCATGTGGGGGCGAAGGCCTGCTAGAACGTTTTCGGGGTACGTCTGGCGGGTGATGCCTTCAATGAACCAGCGGTTGAAGATGCCGTCCCAGAGGCTTGCTGCGGTGTGATCGGCGGGCGCATCAGTCGCGGGGGCGGCGTGATCGAAGTTCAGCACGATGCCAAGGTTCGGCTGGCGCATCCCGCGCAGGCGTTCTACTGCCAGACCATGGGCCAGCAGGATGTGATGCATGACGCGGGCGGTGGCGCGGATGTCGCGCATCCCCGGCGCGTGAATGCCCATGAAATGCGACAGCCAGGCGACGCACCACGGTTCATTGATTGTGGCGATACTGGCCACGCGACTGCCCAGCGTTTCGGTGATGGCTTCAGCGAAATCGGCAAAGCGGTGGCAGGTGTCGCGGTTGGCCCAGCCGCCCTGATCGGCGAGGGCGGAGGGCATGTCCCAGTGATAGAGGGTCTGGAAGGGTTTGAGCCCGCGTTCCAGCATACTGTCAACAAGGCGGTCATAGAAATCAAGCCCTTGCGGGTTGATCTTTACACCGTCCGGCATGACACGGGCCCAGCTGGTGGAAAAGCGGTAGGCATCGAAGCCTGCGGATTTCATCAGGTCAAGGTCTTCGGGCCAGCGGTGATAGTGATCGCAGGCGCGCGCGCCATCCTCGGCGCGCACCACATTGCCGGGGGTGGCGGCGAATGTATCCCAGTGGCAGGGGCCTGCGCCGCCGAAACCGGAGCCTTCGATCTGATAGGCGGCGGTGGCGGCCCCGAACAGGAAGCCCGGCGGAAATTCGGCGCGGGATATCGTCATTGCACGGCCCGGGGGGCGGGGCCTGTGGATTGTCCAATGATAAGCTCAGCCTCCAGCAGGCGTTCGCGGGGGGCGGGGGTAGGGGTGCTGATGAGGTCAAGGAGCATTTCGGCGACCATGCGGCCTGCCTCACGCACCGATGACCGGGTCGCGGTGAAGATGGGGACATCGGTGCCGTTGGGCAGGTAGCTGAGGTCGTCATCATGGATGATGATGGAGATATCGCGCCCGACGACGCGGCCTGCGGCCTCAACCGCGCGGCGGACGCCCATGCCGGAGATCATCGAAGCGACAAGGAATGCCGTGGGCGGGTCGGGCAGGGCGATCATGGTGGATGCTGCGTGAAAACCTGCGGCCTCGGTCATCTCATCGGAAAACATCAGGCGGGCATCGGGGGCGATGGCGCGGGCGGCCAGCGCCTCCAGATAGCCATTGCGGCGGCGGATAGCGAAATCCATGAATTCAAGGCCGTTGATCAGCCCGATGCGGGTATGGCCGAGGTCGAGCAGGAATTCGGTCGCACGCAGGAAGGCGCGGCGGTTATTCACATCTAGCCAGCTGTAGGGAATGGTGGTGCCGGTGGCGCGGCCGTGGACGACGAAGGGCAAACCAATCTCGGTCAGAAGGGCGATGCGGGGATCATTCAGCCGGGGGGCATGGACGATGACACCATCGACGGAGCCGCGGGATTTCAGCACGCGGTAGGTGCGGTCTTCGTCATCATCGGGGACGACGGAGAGGAGCATGTCATAGCCCTGACGCGAATAGGTCTCGCCGATGAAATCGGCAAAGACGGGGTTGACGATTTCATGCTTGGTCATGATCGGGATGACATGGCCAACGGCCAGCGCGCGGCCGGTGGCCAGACGGATGGCACGAGTGTTCGGAGCATAGTTATAGCGGTGCGCGGCCGCCATCACGCGTTCGCGGGTTTCGGCGTTCACCTCAGGGTAGCCGTTCAGGGCCCGCGACACGGTTGTCGGGGACAGACCCAGTTTTGTGGCCAATTCTTTCAGATTCATCATTGCCCGCGGCGCTTTTTGCCGCCCAAACCGTTTTCAATTGGCCTGACCATAGCGAGGCTGACATGTCAGGTCAAAGCCCTTGATCGCGGTTTCGTTGCAGGTTGCCGGCAGATTGTCCCGCGATGTGGCGCAATCGCGCAAGACGCATGCTGTTTTCGTTGACAGGTGCAAAGTCATGGGCAAGGGTGGGAAATCCAAAGCGGTTTGGGAGTGATTCCAGGCTGGACGAGGAACAAGCCCCGTCACAGACGGGCGGGGAAACCTGGGAGGAAGACAATGAAATCGAGACTTTTCGCAAGTGCTGCGGCACTGGCGCTGCTTTCGGGTGCTGCGGTGGCGCAAGACCTGAAGTTCCCGGTGGGCGAGGGTGCGTTCAACTGGGACAGCTATAAGGCGTTCGACGAGGCCTATAATCTGGACGGCCAGTCGATCAGCATCTTCGGGCCCTGGCGCGGTGAGGACCAGGTGCTGGTGGAATCGATGCTGGCCTATTTCACGGCGGCCTCGGGTGTTGCAGTGAATTATTCGTCGTCGGAAGGCTATGAGCAGCAGATCGTGATTGACGCGCAGGCGGGCTCGCCGCCGGACGTGGCGGTGCTGCCGCAGCCGGGTCTGATCGGCGATCTTGCGGCCAAGGGGCTGATCCTGCCGCTGGGCGAGGAAACGTCGGCCTGGCTGACGGAAAACTATGGGGCCGGGGCGAGCTGGGCGGCACTTGGCACCTATAAGGGTGCTGACGGGACGCCTGCGCTGTATGCGTTCCCCTACAAGGCGGATGTGAAATCGCTGGTGTGGTATAGCCCGGACAACTTTGCCGATGCGGGCTATGCGGTGCCCACGACGATGGAAGAGCTGAAGGCGCTGACGGATCAGATCGTGGCCGATGGCGGCACGCCCTGGTGCATTGGTCTGGGGTCGGGCGGGGCGACAGGCTGGCCTGCGACCGA
>JAAFHS010000308.1 GCA_013298485.1 Rhodobacterales bacterium | reverse complement strand
CGCAGGGGCGGTTCTGGGGGCGGCGCGCGCGGTAGAGCCGCCTGTGGCCGCGCGGCCGATGGTGGGGATGACGAGTTTCGGCAAGACGGTGCTGCGGTACATGGTGGCGCTGAAACCGGCGCTGGCGGCGCGCGGCTTTGATCTGGCGGTATTTCATGCAACCGGCATGGGCGGGCGGGCGTTCGAGGCGCTGGCGGCCGAGGGGCGGTTTGCCTGCGTGATGGATTTTGCGCCGCAGGAGGTGGGCAATCACCTGTTCGGATCGGCGATTTCGGCGGGGCCGGACCGGTTGACGGCGGCGGGGATGGCGGGCGTGCCGCAGATGGTGGCGCCGGGATGCTATGACCTTGTTGATCTGGTGGGCTGGCATCCCCGGCCTGCGCGGTTTGCGTCACATGCCGCACATGCGCACAACCGGCTGATTTCATCGGTGGTGCTGGATGCCGATGAACGGCGGGCCCTGGCGCGGGTGTTCTGCGAAAAACTGGCGGGGGCCAAGGGGCCGGTGACCCTGTTCCTGCCACAGGACGGGTGCAACGAATGGGACCGCGCGGGCGCGCCGCTGGCCGATGCAGCAGGGCTGACGGCATTCATGGATGAGATGCGGGCGCATTGCCCGGCGAATGTGACACTGCGCAGGGTGGCAGGGCATATCAACGACGAAGGCTTTACCAACGCCGTGCTGGCACAGTTCGATGCCTGGGTGGCGGATGGGACGGTCAGTTCGACAGTCCGTTAGGGGGCGAGCGGCGATGACTCGACACGCAACGGATCAGTCGGGACAAGTTCAAAGTAGTCGACCGGAGGGGTGTCGGAAAGCGCGCTGAAGACCAACGCCGTTCCGTCGATGCGTGACATGATGTAGCGTGAAAAAACATCCTCCGGCACCGCGCCACCATCGCGATGCAGGTACCGGAACTGCCCTTTGTAGCGCACGCGCCAGTTGCGGTATTCGCCGCGAAAGATACCTGCCGGGTCAGATGTATCGCGGTAAACCTGCGCCCAACCCCATTCATCCGGGCCACCGATCCGGTCGAGATGATCGGGGATGGGTTCACCCCAGGCGCGTTCGACTGGTTCGATGTCGCTGGGAAAAGGCTCGTACTGGGCAACCTGCGGGTCGGGCTGGGCGAAAATCTGTGACATGTGACGGCCCCCCCTGTCTGGGTAAGGTAGATGATGATGGCACCGAGTGCGGCTGCGGCCAATGCCGTGACACGCATGGCGGGTCTGCGATGGAGCGGCGGTTGCGCATTCATTTCAGATATGGTGCTGCGGGGAAGGTGAAAGGCCCCGGCGTCCCGGCAGCCGAAACGTTCAGCGCGCGATAGCGCGCCTGCATCTGCCTTATCTGGCGGGATGGCAGTTCAATTGCCGTCCCATCCGGTGGTGCGCGCTTTGTTCCGGTGATATCGACAAGGATGATTTCCAGCCGCTGGGCACCAGCGACACTGCGGCTCACCCCGACATGTTCGGCCACATCTACGGCGAATGTGAAACAATGGTTGTTCTTGACGTCATAGGCGGCGGCCGTCCGGGCCGCCACCGCCGCTTTCCGGCTTTCGGCAAATTCCTTCATCTTGTCAAACGACCCGTTGGGCAGTTTGACGAAGACGGACTCGAAGGCATAGGGGCCGCCGTTTGTCTTGGTCAGCGCAACAAGAAGCGCATTGAACGATCCCTGCGTGGGATTGTGATCTGCCCCAAATGTCAGCGATGGCATGGAGACCGATCTGACGGCACCGAAATCACCGCCGTAGCGACCATATTCATAATAGGCCACCTCCCCCGTCAGCCCGTTGTAGAATGCGACACCCGCATGGCCCAAGCCCGTGACCCGTTTGGCCAGCGGATGATCCTGCGAAATCAGTCCATGGATCAATGTCGGGTTCCAGAATCACCACTGTCAGACCTCAATACCGGACCTGAATGAATGGTAGTCTGTATGCTATGCGAACGTCTAGCGCTTGTCGGCTTTTACTGCGAGGGCGTCAGGTCTTCGACCCAGTCCAGCATCATGTCGGCCCAGCCTGCCGGGACTTTGTGGCCGCCCGGATGCAGGGCGAGCACAAGGCTTGATCCCGGTGTGCAGCTGTCGTCCCAGCGGCGGATCTGCACATCGTCCTTGCGGGCGAAACCATCGGGGTTGGGGCGGGTGCAACCGTTGGCGGCGCGCAGAATCTCCATCGCCTGAAACACATCGCCCTGCTGGATGCCGGCCCCGCCGATGCGGCGGCCTTCCAGCGGCACGGTGCCGTCGGACCAGCCGTGGATGTGGAACAGCCGGACGGGGCCTGCGCAGGCCGTCGGGTGGGGCCGCCAGAAACTGCCCGAGATCGGGGCATAGGCCGCAAATGCCCCGGGATCGCGGCAGGCGGCATAGGTGACCATCGACCCGCCGACCGAAAAGCCCGCCAGGATCATGCGATCCCGGTCCAGTCCGAAGCGGGCGGCGGCATCGTCCGCGACGGCGGCAACAAAGGCCACATCGTCGCGGGGGGCTTCACGATCCGGATGGAAGGCCCAGCTGCGACCGGACCCGCTGGCACGCGGGATGCCATCGGGGGTGATGACGGCATAGCCGCGCGCGATCAGCGCATCAACCATGCCGCGGTTTGTCAGCGCGCCCGCGCCATCGCCGCCCCAGCCATGCAGGAAGATCACGGCGGGGGCCGGACTGTCACCGGCAGGCGGCAGAACGGCATGATAGGTGCCCGCAGAGATGCTGCAGGCCCCCGGATCGGCGCCGCAGTTGGCAAAGGCGGGATGGGTCCAGACCCCGATGCAGGACAGCGCCAGAATGGCGATCCGCCGGGCGATGACCATCATGGGACGGCCTTTGGTGTTCTGGCAACACCCCCCGACACCGGCAGTCCCACCCGCTTTTGCCCGAACCGGAACAGCCGCCAGTCTTTCGCATCCGTTGCCAGCAACCGCGCCGCCGGAGCGGCCAGCACCAGGCAAACCGCGATGGGCGTCAACCAGAGGCTGATCAGACCGGTCGCAATCGTGCCGATCATGATCAGACCCAATCCGGTCTCAACCGCATGAAAGCGCAGCAGATCGGCAAAGCGGGGCGTGCCATTGCTGTGCGGCACCCAGCCGGTATCAAAGCCCGCAAAGGTGCGCAGGACGGCGCGGACATGCTGCACCATCATCATCGGCGCGCAGAGGATAGAGGCCAGAAGTTCCAGTCCCATGCTGGCCATGAACGGGAGGACCTGTGACCGGCCCAGCCCATTGCGGCGGATATAGTCGATCGCGCCGATCATCTTGGGGAACAGAAGCGTCAGCAGGATGGCGCCTGCGAGCATCGCCTGGGACAGCAGCGGCATTTCCGGCCAGATCGGCAGCAGCGGGTTGTCCAGCGTGAAATAGCGCAGCGGCGACGGGGTCGAGGCATCGCCCACGATGACCCACAGCACCAGAAGCAGCGCCCAGGTCAGCGAGGCCAGATAGGCCATGGCACCCTGCAGCAGATGAAACCGCGAGACGGGGTGCAGGCCTGCGGCAAACAGGATGCGCAGATGCTGCATATTGCCCTGGCACCAGCGGCGGTCACGGCGGATATAGCCCACGGTGGTTTCGGGCGTGTCTTCAAAGCTGCCTGCGGGGGCCGTCACCATCCGCACGGTCCAGCCGGCCCGCCGGATCAGGGCGGCCTCGACAAAGTCATGGCTGAGGATGACGCCGCCCATGGGCCTGCGGCCGGGCAGTTTCGGCAGGCCTGCACAGGCGGCAAAGGCCTGCGTGCGCACCAGCGCGTTGTGGCCCAGAAAATTCGCCTCGGTGCCCGCCCAGCTGGCAAAACCGCGCGCCAGAGTCACGCCGTACACATGGTTCGAAAACTCTTGCAGGCGCTGCCACAGGGTGCGGCCCGGCAACAGGCGCGGCACGGTCTGCAGCAGACCGACGGCGGGATCGGCAGCCATGTCATCGGCCAGCGCCAGCACGGTATCACGGTCCATCACGCTGTCGGCGTCAAGGATCAGCATCGCCTCATATGCGGCGCCGTGGGTCTTGATCCAGTCGCGCAGATTGCCGGATTTGTAGTCGGTATTTTCGGTGCGCCAGCGGTAGTGGATATCCAGATAG
>JAAFHS010000306.1 GCA_013298485.1 Rhodobacterales bacterium | reverse complement strand
CCGTGCAACTGTCGGCTTTGACCGGATCGCCAGCCTGATGGACCGCGCGCTGTCCGCTGATGTCGGCCAGCCGACCTATCCGCCCTACAACATCGAAAAGACGGCTGATGATGCCTATCGCATCTCGATCGCCGTCGCGGGCTTTGCGGCGGATGAATTGAATGTAGAGGTCAAGGATGGCGCTCTTATCGTTACGGCCCGCAAGGCACCCGAGGCCGAGGATCGCAACTTCCTGCATCGCGGCATCGCCACCCGCGCGTTTGAGCGCCGCTTTGCCCTTGCCGATCATGTCCGCGTGACCGGGGCGGCCCATGACCTTGGCATGCTGAACATCGATCTCGTGCGCGAAATGCCCGAGGCGCTGAAGCCCCGCCGGATCGAGATTGCCCGCACGGGCGATGTCGCAGCCCTGGCGGTCAGCGCAGATCAGACCGAGACCGCCACGCATTAACCCTGTCGTGATGGTGTAAGGAAAGGCGCGGACCATCCGGTCCGCGCCTTTTTTTGGGCGATTGGGCGATTGATCCGAATTACCGCGTCAACGTCTTGGCCAGGCGCATCAGGTTCACCGCCTCGGCGCGATAACCGAAGGCATCATCGCCGCGCGCGCCATTGGCCAGCGCAATCGCATCATCCCAACCCCAGTCGCCCAGATAGGTGGCCCCGGTCAGCAGCTGCCCGAAACCGGCAATGGCGGCAGCAAAGCGCACATCATCGGATGGCGCGCGATCACCCGGCACAATCGGCACTTCGATCAGTTCGGATGCCGATGCCCCCGGCTCTTTATAACGCAGGCGCAAAAAGCCCATCTCGTCGCCCGCATCTGCCGCCCCTGCCGCCGCCCCATAGCGCAAGGGATCGTTCAGCAGCGCATCACTGCCCGGTGCCGTCACCTCGTAGATGGCCGTGACCGCGATGCCTGCACCGATCTCGCCCGCATCGACGCGGTCATTGTTGAAATCCTCGCGCCGCAGCGCACGCGTTTCATAGCCGATCAGGCGGTATTCGGCGACCTGCACCGGGTTCCATTCGACCTGGATTTTCACATCGTCCGCAATCGGGAACAGCGCGCCTGTCAACTGGTCCACCAGCACCTTGCGTGCCTCGGACAGCGTGTCGATATAGGCGGCCGTCCCGTTGCCGTTCTGGGCGAGGCTTTGCATCACCGCATCATCCAGATTGCCCCGGCCAAAGCCCAGCACCGACAGGTAAATCCCCGTCTCGCGCTGTTTGGCCACATAGGCCTCCAGCCCTTCGGGATCACTGACGCCCACGTTGAAATCGCCGTCCGTGGCCAGAATGACCCGGCTGACCTCGCCCTCGCCTGCCATGCCAGCCGCCACCTGATAGGCCAGTGCCAACCCTTCGGCCCCGGCGGTCGATCCGCCTGCGGCAAGGTTATCAAGGGCGGCCAGTATCTTATCCTTTTCCGCCGCAGCCACAGGCGCCAGCACCGTGCCCGCCGATCCGGCATATGCGACAATCGCCACCTGATCTTCAGGGCGCAACTCATCCAGCATCAGGGCCAGCGACATGCGCAGCAGTGGCAGTTTCGCCGGTTCATCCATCGAGCCCGAGGTGTCGATCAGGAACACGAGGTTCAGGGGTGGGCGCGCCTCAACCGCAGGCATCTCGCCCTGCACGGCGATATGCACCAGGCGCGTGCCGAAGTTCCACGGGGTCGGCATCACGGTCACGGTGGGGCGGAACGGTGCGCCGTCGCCATCGGGGGCGGGATTGGCATAGGGGAAATAGTTCACCATCTCCTCGATCCGCACGGCCTCTGCCGGGGGCAGTTGCCCTGCGTTCAGGGACTGGCGCACGACCGCATAGCTCGCAGTATCCACATCGATGGAGAAGGTGGAGACGGGTTCTTCGACCGTCACCTTCACCGGGTTCGGGGCGGCAGTGGCGAAGGCTTCGGTGTCGTTGGATTGAACAGGTGGCTGCAGATCATCGGCGATGAGGCCATCAGAAGACACGCTCCGCGTCCGACGCATCTCGTCGGGCGCAGCCAGCCCCCCCATTCCCTCCTCCGGTTCCGGCAAATAGGCAAGCGCGCCAGTATCCGTTGCCGGCGGTTGTTCCAACGCCATGTCAAGATCGCCTGTTGGCGCAGGAGCGACAGGTGCGGCGGGCGTTTCGGCTATTGGTGCTTCAGTCAGACCGATAAGAGGTTGGTCGGCTTCAGGCTGTATTCCGCCATTGAAAGTCACACCACTGTCTGTCAGCGACGGGTCTGCTGGAGCTGTCTGTTGCTCGACTGCTTCCGGTTCCGCCTCGGCAATCACGGCAGGCGGCGTTGGTTCAGGCGTTGGCTCGGCCTGCGCCAGTTCCGTCATTGGCGCAGGAACGGGCGTGACCGGCTCGACGACTGCCGTATCCCCCTCGTCCGCCCTCACCGCAGATGTCGACGTATCCGGCGTCACCACCGCCTCTGGCACATCGCGCGCCACCTCTGGCCCGCGCATCAGCAACGGCCCTATGGCCACGATCCCCACCACCACTGCGGCAGCCGAGGCTGTTCCCGCCAGCATCTGGCGGGTCGTAAATTGCGAAATCATCTGGAAAACTCCACTGAAGAGCCCCGCCTTCACCGGGCGGTCTTCAATCAGACGCTGCGCATCAAATGATCCTTGGGCGCGGTCGAAATTCTCCAGCGCCAGCCGCAGCGTCACCTCCCGCACACCGGCATCCGGGGCGGGGGTCGCGGCCTTCATTGCGGCGCGCAGCTGGTCAAGTTCATCCGTCATATCTTCGTCTCCGCTGCCGCCATCGCGCGCAGCTTTTTCTTCACTTCAGACATCCGCCAGGCAACTGTCCCCTCCGACAGCCCCAGCACCACCGCCGCCTCCCCTTGCGTCATCTCTTCGCCCAGAACCAGCGCCACCGTATCACGCAATTCGGGCGACAGCCGCGCCATCGCACCCGTCAGCCAATCCATCGCCTCGCGTTCCGTCACGATCTCGTCCTGCCGCGCCAGTTCCCAGTCGCCCCAGCCGTTGCTCGCCTTCGCCCGCGTCGCTTGCCGTCTGCGCAGATCATGGGTCGCGTTCACCACCACACGGTACAGCCAGGTCGTAAACCGTGCATCCCCCCGCCAGTTCCGCAGCTTGACCGGCAGGGCCGCGCAGATATCCTGCGTCAGATCCTCGGCCTCTGCCCGGTTGCCTGTCAGCCGGAACGACAGGCCGAACACCCTGTCGTAATGGCGCTGCAGCAATAGCGTAAAGGCCACCCGGTCACCCGTGGCGGCGGCACTCGCAAGCTGTTCATCCGACGTATCCATCAGCATCTTGATAGGTTGGACGCAGGGGGAAGCGCAATCCTTGGCGCGCGGGCCAAAGATAATTGCGCGCGCCCATCAAGGACACGTGGCGCGGCATTTGCATGACTTCTGCGGCGGCATTTTGCCCCCTGCAGCGTTTTGCGTTTGATCCGGCTCGCCTGATCAGACGCAAAACGCAACATTCCCGCCGGTTCTTGTCTTGGTTTGCCAGCAATGTGATTCACATTGGTGGCAAACCGCTTTAGGCTTTCGCATGATCCGATAGCCAAGTGGTTCCCATGCGCCGTTTCTTTGCCTCCCTCTTCTTCCCAGCCGTGGCCGTGCTGGTCACGATCATGCCCGCCACAGCGCAAGAGCTGTTCACCGGCCCCAACCCCAATTGGGTCACGGTGATGGACTTGCCCGCGGCGACGCCCGCCTTGCGCGATCAGGCCGAGGATGGTGTGCTGTTCCTGCTGTCGGACGAACAGGTGTCATGGCAGGGTGATGAAAAGCTGACATATTACCGGGCGGCCACCCTTGTGACGGATCGCTATGGGCTGGAAAGTGCGGCGACGCTGCAGTTCGGCTTTGATCCGGCCTTTGAATCGCTGACCCTGACGCGTCTCGCCGTCATCCGGGACGGGCAGGTCATCGACCATACCGAAGACGTGAAGGCCGATATCCTGCGCCGCGAGATGCAACTGGAAGACGGCATCCTGGATGGCAACCTGACGGCCCTGCTGCAGGTTCCCGATCTGCGTGTCGGGGATGTGATCGACTATTCCTATCTGCGCCGCACCCTGCCCGTCATCGATGTCTCAAACCGGTCCGGCATCGCCTATA
>JAAFHS010000305.1 GCA_013298485.1 Rhodobacterales bacterium | reverse complement strand
GGATTCGAACCCGCGACCACGAGCGATACAGGCTGTAGTGCCGCACGGCATTCGCCGGGGTTTGGGTTGGTCCAGGGGACAAGGGATTGGGCAGATCCTGAGTTTGGAGCTGTAATCCACCCGGCATTCCCCCGGTTATTCTTGGCTGGAGGGGAAGGGTTCGAACCCTCGACCATCGGGACCAAAACCCGCCGCTCTACCAACTGAGCTACCCTCCAATACTACCCCGGCGACAAGGGGTTGGCGACACGTCCTTGTGCTCTATCGGACTGAGCTACGCGCCGGGTTGGACGCGGCGGGATTTGAACCCGCGACCGCAAGATTACTGTAGTGCCGCACGGCATTCGCCGGGGAAGTCTGGACCGGGGCGACAAGGGGGAAGAGACTGTGCGATCCGTCCCGAAGCCGGGCCGGCGTGTCGGGTTTGCTGCCCGCCAAATCGCGTTTTGAGCTGTAGTCCCTTCGGCATTCGCCCCGCTATTCTGTTTAGGTCCGGCGACAAGGTTTGGCAGGACATATCCATGAGCTAACCGCTTGCGCGGTGCGCAGAGTTGAACCGCGCCCCTCCGGGTTGCCCCGGCACTCTAACCTGTAGTCCTGCCCGCATTCGCCGGGTGTGATCTCCTTTTTGTGGCCCCGGCGACAAGTTTGTGGTCCCGGCGACAAGGTTGGGCGAACCGTTTTCCTGAGCTACCCGCCAAGGCGGAGCGGGATTTGAACCCGCGACACACGGACTACTCCGCCGCTCTACCAGTAGGTCCACCGGCATTCGCCGAGGTAAGCTTGTCCGGGAAGACAAGAGTGACGAGACATCCCGACTTCCGTCGGGGCTGGAGTCGAACCAGCGAGAACCGTGTAGTCCCGGCAACATTCTTCCCGGCTTCCCCGGCGCGAATGCCGGGGAAGGTGTTACAGGGCCGTGGCCCTGATCTGGCCGACCCAATGGTCAGGACCCATGCGACCTGCGGCAAAGTCGGCGATCTGGTTAAAGACCGCGTCCGAGAACCCGCCGATGTTCAGCACATCGTCACGTTCCGTCGCCTGCGACGTCCCGTAAGGCTGGATGTCGATGCAGACCAGTTTCGCAGCCTTGTTACGGGCCTTGAGCCGGTTCCATTCCGCCATCATCGCCGTGCCTTGCCCGCCCTGACGCGCATCGATCCAGGACTGGTTGTCCGAGACGAAGATCACCAGATCGGGTGCAGAACGCGCCTTGTTCAATGCCGCCAGCGGGGCCGAACAGTTCGTCCCGCCCCCACCCAATGCAGCAAGCTTTGCGGCATTGGTCAGGATCGTGTCGCGCGCCTCCAGCCGGACATCACGCACGCCCACCTCGAAAGGCAGAACCTGTGCCTGACGGTTCTTGCGCAGCACCGCCGCCGCCACCAATGCCGCCACGTCGATGCAGCGCACCGTTGTGGTGGCCCCGGGACGATACCCGGTTACCGGCGACGACATCGACCCTGACACGTCCGGGCAGACCGCAACGGAGCCTTTCAGCACCGGCACATTGGAAACCGAGATTTCCATAGCGTCATGCAGCGCATCGCGCAGCACGTCCGGCACTTCGGCCGACAGGGCCTTGAGCGTGGCCATCAGCTGATAGGGCATCGCCTTGGCGGCCCGGATACGCCCCGGATCGCGCAAAACCTCTGCCACACGCAGGGTCACGCCCGGCACCGTGAAGGCACCTTTGCGATCCAGCATGTTCAGCCCCTGACGCAGCATGGCCCATGACCCGCGACGCGCCACCTCAGCCCATTGTGCGGGCGAAAGCGGCATGTCGGCCAGCATCTGGAACGGCACGTCCGGCACAACCGCCGTCGCCCCGGCCCGGAAGGCCAGCAGGTCTTGCACCACCTGTGGCAGCGCCGCCGTATCGGCAGGCTTGCCGATCAGCCAGGCATAAAACGCCGCCCGCCCCGCCGCCTCTGGCTTGGGGTGAACCATCCGGATCACATCCGCCAGTGACGGCGCATTCCCGACCGAAGCCGCCAAAAGCTGGCCGTCGCTGGCCGCATTCAGCCAGCCTTGCACCATCTTTTTCGGCCGCGAGCCTAGCGACTTGCGCCCCGCCTGACCCGAGCGCAGGATCTGCACAAAGGTCCGCAGCATTTTGCCCGAAGTCACAACATGCGGGAAGGCCAGCGCAAACAGCACCGGGTCACGCGCCGCCAATACCGCCAGGAGCAGCGCAGGCGTGTCCTTCATGTGCCCCTTGGCACGGACGTGGACGGCGGTCTGCGCAAGGAACATCGGCTCCACCGCTTCGGCTGCAGCTACCAGGACCGCGACTTCGGCCTGCGCGTCCTGATAGAATCCACCCCCAAAGGTGCCGGTCATCGCCAGCTGCGCCAGCTTATGCTCTGCCCCCAGGGCATATGCCTTGGCCCCGTTGGCGTTGGTGGCGGTTGCTTTTGGCGGCAACCGCCCCGCCAGCGATGCAAACACGGATTTGTTTGCCATGATCTTCTTCCTTCCTTACTTTTTGCCCCCTCTTTTTGCGGGAAATCGGAGCGGATGGGAAGAAATTCTGATTTTTCGCGTAACCCAATGATTGCATGACGGAATCAGTGATTTCTCAGGGGGCTGGCGGAACAGATGCGTATCTCATAGAATAGGAACTTATCAGTACGGATAAACCCTGGATGCGCAACGTCGTTATCGGCTTTCTTGGCACCCAGCTGGACATGGGCAAAAGGCGCGCTTGGCGGCCTACGGTGCAACTATGCGCCCATGCGGGTTTCCTGGTTGATCGGCTGGAACTGATCCACGACCAGCGCTTTTACCACTTGGCCTGCAACGTAAGCGCGGCCATCCAGCAGATCTCGCCTGCAACCGAAGTGCGGCTGGTTCGCCTTGACATGAACGATCCGTGGGATCTGCAAGAGGTATACGGCCGCCTGTATGACTTCGCCGCCGACTACGGCTTTGATGAAGATCGTGAGAGGTATCACGTCCACCTGACCACCGGCACCCACGTGGCGCAGATATGCTGGTTCCTCTTGACCGAAAGCCGCCATGTGCCTGCGCGTCTGATCCAGACCGGCCCCCCGCGCGAAGGCGGCGCGCCCGAGGGCACGCTGGACGTGATCGACCTTGACCTTGCCCGCTACAACGCTTTGCAGCGCCGGTTCGATGTGGCGAGGCGGGAACACGCGGCGATGCTGTTGGGCGGCGTTGAAACCCGGTCAACCAAAATGCGCGAGATGATCGCGCGGCTGGATCTTGTGGCAGGCACAACTGATGCCCCGATCTTTCTGCTCGGCGAGGCGGGGACGGGAAAGTCTGCCCTGGCCAACCGGCTGCACGAGTTGAAACTGGTGCGCCGCCGGGTGAAGGGGAGGCTGGTGCAGGTCAACTGCGCCACCCTGCGCGACGGGGCCTTGCCTGCACTTCTGGGCCAGCGCAGGGCCGCCATGGGCACGGCAGGCAGCGAAAGACCCGGCTTCCTGCGTGAGGCGGATGGTGGGGTGCTGTTTCTTGACCAGATCGACGAACTCCCGCCCGAGGCGCAGGCCGCCTTGCTACAAGCGCTGGAAACCGGGCGTTATTGCCCTGTCGGGTCCGAGGCAGAGGTGTCCGTGCGCCTGCAACTGATCGCATCGGCAAGCCTTGATCCCGGGGCCTTGGTCAGGTCCGGTCGGTTGCGCCCGGACCTGCACGCGCGTCTGTCGCAATGGCAGTTCCGCCTGCCCCCCCTGCGCGAGCGCCGTGAAGACATCGAGGCACATCTTCTGCACCTGACGGCTGAAAGCGAGCGGCAGCTTGGCCGCCAGACCGGCTTCAATGCGGATGCACTGGCGCGCTACTTGCGCTTTGCCACCGATCCGGCGACGCCGTGGCCCGGCAATCTGCGGGACTTGCAGGCATCCGCCAGCCGCATGGCGGTGCTCGCCGAGCGCGGGCGGGTCACGCTGACGATGGTGGAGGACGAAATCAGCGTGCTGACCGCGCAGTGGCGGGCCGTAGATGCCGACCCTGACGGCACCCTTCTGGCCGGGATTCTGCCGGACCCGGCCGCGCTGGATGCCTTTGACCGCGTGCAACTGGCCGCCGTCATCCGGACCTGTCGCCAAAGCAGCAGCCTTTCCGCCGCAGGTCGACACCTCTTTGCCGCTTCACGCGCCGAAAAGGCC
>JAAFHS010000304.1 GCA_013298485.1 Rhodobacterales bacterium | reverse complement strand
ATGAAGACGACCTTTCCCCCGACTGGCTGCTGGCCCGCATCCGCCCCATGGCCACGGCCATCCTCACTGCCCCCGCAGGCCGCTCACCCCTGACCCCTGCCCCGCAGATCGCCGCCTTCACCACCGCAGCCGCCGCCGATACCGCAGCCCGGCATGCGGATGATCTGGGTCCCGTCACCATCATCCACGGCCCCGATGCCGCAACCCGCCTCGCCGCCTGGGCCGCAAGCGTCGGCGCTGATGAGATCACAACGCCCTATGCGCCCACAGGCCCCGTCGCCGACATCCTGCGCGGCATGGCTGCGCAAGGCATCCCCCTCGCCTTTGCCCTTCGCCCGCATGACGCCCGCCTCTGGCCCCATGCCACCCACGGCTTTTCCCGGTTTAAGGAGGCGATCTGATGCGCCACACTCGATTGCGACTTGAACATGCGGGTCAGGCAGGGTGATCTGCCCAGGGTTCTGTTTCGCACCAAGGGGGCCAAACTGCGTTATCTGTTCCTGCTCTGTCTGACCCTCCTCTCCGCCT
Source organism: Rhodobacterales bacterium (assembly GCA_013298485.1). GTDB lineage: Bacteria > Pseudomonadota > Alphaproteobacteria > Rhodobacterales > Rhodobacteraceae > JAAFHS01. Next base: position 3,621 of record JAAFHS010000304.1, on the reverse strand, counting down.
GCGCGCCCCGGCAGTCCGGTTTCACCGGGGCGGAAGAGCCGTTGCTCTATGATGCCGCCGCCGTGGAACGGGCCGACAAGATCGCCATTTTCATCCCCGGTGCCCTTGCCTCCGTGCGGATCTTCACCCCCGTGCTCGACTAGCGGAAGGATGGCTATGCGCTCGTCTTCTACCGCTATCCCGGGCTTGACGGATTGCCCCTCGATCATGCGCTCGGCATCGAAAACGCCGCCAGCCAGATTGCCGCCTTCGCATCAAGATACCCGGACAAGTCCATACGATTGCTTGGCTATTCGACAGGCGGTCCGATTGCGATCCGCGCTGCCGAACAGATCACGGGCGATGTCCGCGTCGCCGCCATGTCGCCCGCCGTTGAACGCGGCGGCGGCCTTCTGACGGGCCTGCACGGCGGCTATGATCTGCTGACCGCCGTGCTCGTCGCGGGATCGTTCGATGAAAGCAAGGTCTGGCGGCAGTATTACCGCACCCTTCTTTTTGGCCGCAATTCCCTGAACGACCCCGACCGCATGTCGCAGGCCGATGATATCCTCGGCCCTGATGACGACAGCATCACCGCCCCGCCCGAAGGCATGACCAGCGCCCATACCCGCGATCTGCGCCGCTGGACGCTGGACGCATCCCCCCGCCTGCCCGCGGACCGCCTGCGCTTTTTCATCGGGCTGGAGGATTCGCTTTTCTCCACCGGTCAGACCCTTCGGTTTGCCCGCAACTTCGGCGATGTCACCATCCTCGGCTACCCCGGTCAGGGGCACCTGCTGTTTGAAACCCGTCCCGATGTCTTTGACGATGTCCGCGCGTTCTTCGACGAATAACTGCAACATGAAAACGCCCGGCAGGTCTCCGGGTCTGTCCCAGGCATCCGTGAAGGGCACCTCCCTCCCCCCTTTTCGGGTGAGGGGTGGGGGGCTTTCGCACCCGGCCCCAAAAGGTTGCCAAAACCTTAAAACAGCTCCGAAAAACGCAGTCCAAACATTGATTTCATTGAACAAAGTCGAAAATTGACAGCCGTCAATTTTTCCCCGTCAACACCGGAAACCAATCTTCCCTCAGCCGCTCCCCCGCCTGCATCCCATGCCCCGGATAAGGCGGCGAGGTCGGCCCCGGCCGCTCCACATAGCGTGCATCCTCCCCCACCAGCCGCAGTGAAAACGCCCGGCGGCGCGCGTCAGACGTGTTCCCGCGCGCCCCGTGCAAGGTGCGGTAATGAAACGCCACCGCATCCCCCGGCGCCATATCCCATTCCAGCACCTGCATCCCTTCCGCATCCGGGTCCGGCACCGGCATGTACGCTGCCGGGTCCGGATAAAACGCCGTCTCCGACAACCACCGCGTCGGCAGCACCGCACGCGGCCACAGATGGCTGCCCGCCACACAGCGCAGGCTTGCCGTCGTCACCGCATCCATCGGCGACCAGAAGCTGACCACTTGCTCCCCCTCCACAAAATAATATGGCCCGTCCTGATGCCAGGGCGTCGCCCGGCTTGTCCCCGGTTCTTTCACCAGCACATGGTCATGGAACATCTGCACCCTGCGGCTTCCCATCAGGGCACCAGCCACTTCCGCCACCTGGCTCTCCCGGATCACCCGCCCGAATTCGGGGATCCGTTCCCAGTTGCAGTAGTCATCAAAAAACCGCCCCGTATCGCCTGCCCGCGTATTCTCCGCCGCATAGGGGCCAGGCTCCGCCATATTGCGTGCAATCCCGGCCCGGATCACATCCACCCAATCCGCCCACAACCCCTTGACCAACACCGCGCCATCGCGCCGGTAGGCCGCCACCATCTCATCCGTGACCATCACGATCCCCCTTGCCACGCCCCATCTTGCCCGCAACACTGCCTGAAACAACGGGGCATGCAATGACCAACAGCTATGACACCGGCCGCCTGAACCTGCCCTTCGTCGGCATCCCCACCTTCGGCAAGCGCCCCTATGTCGCGGATTGGCGCACCATCAACGCCCACGCCGCCATCATGGGGGCGCCCTTCGACTTCGGCACCCAGTTCCGCGCCGGCGCCCGCTTTGGCCCGCGTGCCGTGCGTGAGGCCTCCACCCTGTTCAGCTTCGGCCATGCGGGCGCCTATGATCACGAGGATGATGCCGTCTACCTCGGCCCCGATGTCACCATCGTCGATATTGGCGATGCCGACATCATCCACACCGATACCGAGGCCAGCCATGCCAATATCGAGGTCGGCGTGCGCGCCATGCTTGATGCCGGTGCCCTGCCCGTCGTCATCGGTGGCGATCATTCCATCAATATCCCCTGCATCCGCGCCTACGCAGGCCGGGGGCCGATCCATATCCTGCAGATCGATGCACATCTCGATTTCGTCGATGTCCGCCATGGCGTGCGCCACGGTCATGGCAACCCGATGCGCCGCGCCGCCGAACAGGCGCATGTGACGGGCATCACCGCCTTGGGCATCCGCAATGTCAGCTCCACCGCCAGGGATGGCTACATCGCCGCCCGCGCCATGGGGGATGATATCCTGTCGGTTCGTCAGGTCCGCAAACTGGGCGTGTCGGGCGTACTGGCCCGCATCCCCAAAGGCGCGCGCCTCTACATCACCATCGATATCGACGGCTTCTGCCCCTCCATCGCGCCCGGCACGGGCACGCCATCCCATGGCGGGTTTCTCTACTACGAGGTGCTGGAGATCCTGCAAGGCGTTGCCCGCGCCCATGACGTGGTGGGCATCGACCTGGTCGAGGTCGCGCCCGACTACGACCATTCCGGCAGCACAGCGATTCTTGCAGCACAAGTCCTCTTGAACCTGCTCGGCTTTATCTTCCACGCACGGGCAAGCGCTTAATTCTTGTCCTTCGCCTTGTCCTGCGACGCCGCAATCCGCGTGGCCGACGAATTGGCCACCACGACTGCAGGCTTCGACTTGTCCTTCTTCGGCTTTTTCACTTCCTTGTTCGACCGCATCTGCCCTTTGGCCATGACGTCTCTCCCTGCATCTGTTGCCTGACGCCCGGTGTGCGCCCCGCCGCATCACCCGTCAACCATAATCCCGCCAGCGCCGCTACCCCGGCAGCACCAGCACTGTCGCCCCCAGGGGCCGCACCACCGCACCCGTGCCGCGCTTGAACCGCGCCAGCCCCGGTGCCGCCGCATCATTGATCAGCCCCAGATCAATCCAGCGCATCCCTTCACGCCGCAAGGCCAGTACCGCCTGCCACAGCATCACGCCATGCGCCCCCGCCCCCCGCGCCACCGCATCCGCCCAGCCAAGGTGATAGCTCGCCGTGCCGCCCTCGACCACAAATCCCATCGCGGCCCGCACCTGCCCGTCCTGCCGCCAGACCCAGATGCGCCGTGCCCCCTCCGGCAAAGACACCGAAAACCCGGGCGGCAGGGCCCGATACCCCCGCGCCGCGCGCTGCCCCGCCTCCGCCGCGATCAGCGCCGTCCAGTCCTTGTCGCCACCGCGCTGCACCCGCAGGCCGCTGCGCTCCGCTGCGACCAGCCGGTTGCGCCATTTCCCCGCCATCCCCGCCCGCAACATCGCCGGACCCAACCCGATATCCCAGATCGCATGATGCGCGGGCGTCACCAGCGGGATCAGCCCGAAGCCCGCCATGCCTGCCTCC
>JAAFHS010000303.1 GCA_013298485.1 Rhodobacterales bacterium | reverse complement strand
GGCCGCGAAGAAAGGCTCGTAAATGTGCGGCATCATTGGCATTCTGGGGCATCATGAGGTCGCCCCCCTGCTGGTCGAAAGCCTGAAACGGCTGGAATATCGCGGCTACGACTCCGCAGGTATCGCCACCATCCACAACGGCGCGCTCGACCGCCGCCGCGCCGTGGGCAAGCTGGTGAACCTGTCCGACCTGCTGGTCCACAACCCCCTCGCCGGAAAGGCCGGTATCGGCCATACCCGCTGGGCCACGCATGGGGCCGCCACGGTCACGAACGCCCATCCGCACAAGGCCGGGTCGGTTGCAGTCGTCCATAACGGCATCATCGAAAACTTTCGTGAATTGCGCAGTGAACTTGCCGCCGCTGGCCTCGCCTGGGAGTCCGAGACCGATACCGAAACGGTCGCCCTGCTGGCCAGAATGTATATGGATCAGGGCCTTGCCCCGATTGCCGCCGCCGAGGCCACGATCAAACGCCTGCATGGCGCATTCGCCCTGTGCTTTCTGTTCGACGGCGAAGAAAACCTGATCATCGCCGCCCGCAAAGGCTCCCCCCTCGCCATCGGGCATGGGACGGGCGAAATGTTTGTCGGCTCCGATGCCATCGCGCTCTCGCCCCTGACCGACCGGATCACTTATCTGGAGGAAGGCGATTGGGCCGTGGTCACCCGCAATGGTGCCGAGATTCGCGATGCCGCGGGTCATCTGGCCAACCGCGCCGTCACCACGATCCAGATCGACGCCACCCGCATCGAAAAGGCGGGCTATAAGCATTTCATGGCCAAGGAAATCGCCGAACAGCCCGTGGTCATTGCTGACGCGCTAAAGCACTACCTGAAAGATGACGTCATCAACCTGCCCGAAGGCATTGATTTTAAATCTATTGATCGTGTCTCCCTCGTGGCCTGCGGCACCGCGAGCTACGCTTGCCATGTCGCGAAATACTGGTTCGAGCAGATCGCCGGCCTGCCCGCCGACATCGACGTCGCCTCTGAATTCCGCTACCGCGAGCCGCCGATGTCCGCCAAATCCTGGGCCATTTTCGTCAGCCAGTCGGGTGAGACCGCCGATACCCTCGCCGCCCTGCGCTACACGAAAGACAAGGTCGCCAAAATCGTCTCGGTTGTGAACGTGCCCACCTCCTCTATCGCGCGCGAGAGCGATCTCTCCCTGCCCATCATGGCGGGGGTGGAGGTGGGCGTCGCCTCGACCAAGGCCTTCACCTGCCAGTTGACCATCCTCGCGCTCCTCGCGCTCAAAGCCGCCCTTGACCGGGACCGCATCGATCCCGCAACCCTTGCAGAACACCTCGCCTCCCTGCGGGCGATCCCCGGCCTGATGAACCACGCGCTCTCCCTGTCACGCCCGATCATCAAAATCGCCGATGAACTTGCCCGCGCGCAGGATGTGCTGTTTCTGGGCCGGGGCGCGATGTTCCCTATGGCCTTGGAAGGTGCGCTAAAGCTAAAGGAAATCAGTTACATCCACGCCGAAGGTTATGCATCAGGTGAGCTGAAACACGGCCCCATCGCCCTGATCGACGAGGCCGTGCCCGTCATTGTACTGGCCCCCCGCGATGCCCTGTTCGACAAGACCGTGTCGAACATGCAAGAGGTGATGGCCCGCCACGGCAAGGTGCTGCTGATCTCGGACGCCGCCGGTGTGGCCGAGGCCGGGAATGGCGTCTGGCGCAGCATCACGATGCCCGAGGTCGACCCGCTCTTTGCCCCGATCCTTTACGCCGTGCCCGCGCAGCTTCTGGCCTATCACACGGCGATCGCCAAAGGCACCGATGTTGATCAACCCCGCAATCTGGCGAAGTCAGTCACCGTAGAATAGGCCCACGTCTAAGACCTCCTCTCTGCGAAAATATCCCACGGGTGGTCTGGAGGGTGTGAAACCCTCCAGTCCGCCATCAGCCAAAAGAGCCGTCCATGGGCAAACGCGACAGCATCCTGCAACCCGATCAGACTGCCTTCCTCGACGGCGTGCCGACTGGCGTCAGGGGCAATCCATGATCGCGCAGGCCCTCGCCCAGCTGCACGCCATCGCCGACCCCGCCAATGCCATCCGGGTGGCCGCCTATCACAAAGCGGATAGGGTCTATCTCGGGATCACCCTTCCCGCGCAGGAACCCCTCGTCGCCGCATGGCGCGCCGCACTGACACTCGACCAACGTATCCAACTCGCCGCCGACCTATGGGAAACGAATATCCACGAGGCCCGTGTGAGTGCCGCAAAACTGCTGACGCAGGCGCGCGTCACACCCGACGCGGCGATGTGGGACCTGATCGCCGCATGGGTCCCGCAATTTGATGCCTGGGCCATCGCCGATCATGTTTGCAAGGCGGGCGAAAAGCGGCTGGTGGCTGATCCCGCGCGCCTCGATGCGGTTGAAACCTGGCTCACCCATGACAACATGTGGGTCCGCCGCGCGGCGCTTGTGATGACCCTACCCTGGACCAAGCAGAACCATCCGAAACCCGCAGAACAGGCCGCGCGCGACCGTATCCTCGGCTGGGCCGCAACCCTTGCGCCCGACCGTGACTGGTTCATCCAGAAAGCCATCGCCTGGTGGCTGCGCGATCTGTCGAAACACGACCCTGCCCGCGCCAGCGCCTTTCTGACGACCCACGGCCAAACCCTGAAACCCTTCGCCCGCAAGGAAGCAGCAAGGTACCTCTGAACTTCCTCTGTTGATAACTATCCCACGGGGTTAGCCATTGGTATCGCCATCGGTTCGAGAGACCAATGGCTTGGGGGGTGTGAAACCCCCGGCGCACGCCCCAAAGTCCAGCCTCAGTTCGCGTAAACCGTCACTTCCGGCAGATCCGTCAGGCTCAGCCCCAACTGCCGGAATGCCGCCAGCGATAGCAGCGCCCCCCCCGTCCCGGGGATCAGATCGACATTCACTGATGCCCCCGATGCCGTCTCCACCCGCCCCTTGCCCGGGGCTGCCGCAAGGGCTGTCTTGATCCAGAACCCCTGCTCCGCCGGGCTGCCAAGTCCCACCACGACCGTACCAAGGCTGCGCTCACCCGCAGGTTCTGGTACCGCCGTTGCCGCCGCGATATCCGCCGCTGATGACTGATCCAGTGCCGCCGCCGATTGCCCTGACGCCCCGAGCGGCCCCGGGTTGGGTGGCGGAACGACCGCCGGGGCCGCAGCCGCCACCGGGGGGGCCGCCACTGTGGCCGCCTTTGGCTGGAACAAGGCACAGCCCGACAGGGTCAGGGCGGCCAGCGACGGGATCAGGGCACGGGTCATGAACATGGAGCGTACGATAATGCCCAAGTCCCCGCCCCGCAACCACGCAGTTGTGCCTTGCGGGCAACCCATCACAGGCCTACCCTGCCGTAATGGAACCCCTGATCGACCCCTTCGCGCGAGCCATCAGCTATCTGCGCGTCTCCGTCACCGACCGCTGCGATTTCCGCTGCGTCTACTGCATGTCGGAAAACATGACCTTCCTGCCCAAGGCCGACCTGCTGTCACTCGAAGAACTCGACCGCATGTGTTCCACCTTTATCCGGCTTGGCGTGAAGAAACTCCGCATCACCGGCGGGGAGCCCCTCGTGCGCAAGGGCATCATGACCTTCTTCCGCGCCATGTCACGCCATCTCGACACCGGGGCCCTGCAGGAACTGACGCTCACCACCAACGGCAGTCAGCTCGCCCGTTATGCCGCCGACCTCGCCGCCTGCGGCATCCGCCGCATCAACGTCTCGCTCGATACGCTGGACGCGGCCAAATTCACCGACATCACCCGCTGGGGCCGCCTGCCGCAGGTGCTCGACGGCATCACTGCCGCCCGCGCCGCAGGCCTGCGCGTCAAGATCAATGCCGTGGCCCTCAAAGGCTTCAACGAGGATGAGCTGTTCTCGATGCTCGACTGGTGCGCGCGCGAAGACCACGACATGACCTTCATCGAGGTGATGCCGATGGGCGATCTCGGCAACGAAAACCGGCTTGATCAATACTGGAGCCTGAAAGACCTGCGCACCCGCCTGTCCGAACGCTTCACCCTCACCGATCTTGCCGAACGCACCGGCGGCCCCGCCCGCTATGTCCGCATCAACGAAACCGGCCAGAAGGTCGGCTTCATCACCCCCCTTACCCATAACTTCTGCGAAAGCTGCAACCGTGTCCGCC
>JAAFHS010000302.1 GCA_013298485.1 Rhodobacterales bacterium | reverse complement strand
CACCCCATAAAAATTTCTCTTTGAAACCGTCTGATGGGCCTTCCTGTGGAAGGACCATCGGTTTCATTGCCCATAAGGCGGGACGCCGTTGGGCAAGGGGTGTGGGGAAGCAGACCGTGCCTATGCAATCTGCCCGCGTCTGCCTGGGCTGGCGCGGCAACGCGCCTGCCGGGGGCAGGCAGGCGCGGGCAGATTTGTCGCGGGACAAATCTGCCAAGATACACAAGCGCCGTTTCGATCAAGCGGCAACCGACCTCCAACGAAAATGGGCGCCACGTGACCTGGGCGCTCGTTTCGCTTCTTCGAAGGTAAATGCTTACGCCTCGGATTTGGTCGTATCCGTGAAGGTTGCTGTCGGGGCCGGGGCCGCAAGGGCCGGGCGGTTGTTGGCCAGCGGGTCTTCCTGACGCTGGACCGAACCTTCGAAATGCGCGCCCGATTCAATCGCAATCGTCTTGTGGATGATGTCACCCTCGACCCGCGCGGTCGATGTCAGGCGCACTTTCAGGCCGCGCACGCGGCCGATCACCCGGCCATTGACGACGATATCGTCGGCCATGATCTCACCCCGGATCGTCGCTGTTTCGCCCACGGTCAGCAGATGGGCGCGGATATCGCCTTCGACCGTGCCTTCGACCTGGATGTCGCCAGCGGTCTTCAGGTTGCCGACAACCGTCAGGTCTGCCGACAGGACGGATGTGCCCGCCTTGCCGCGGGGGGCTGACGGCGTGAAGTCCATGGATGGTTTCGTGGTATCCGGCATCTTGGCCTTGTCCCCTTCAGGTTTTGCGTTGCCGGGTTCGTTGATGCGGCTTTTAGAAAACATCTTGGCCTGCCTTTATAAACGTCATGGGGTTCACTGGGGAACCCCCGATCAGGATTTCATAATGCAGATGCGTACCCGTCGATCTGCCTGAATTGCCCATATCACCGATCTGCTGGCCGCGCGATACATTTTGACCAACCTCGACGCGAAGTTCCGACATATGCCCATAGCGCGTGACAATGCCGTCGGCATGGCGGATTTCAACCGAACGGCCATAGCCGTTGTCCCAGCCCGCATGGATCACGACGCCGTCGCCTGTGGCCAGAATCGGTGTGCCGTAGGCGCCCGCCAGATCGACACCTTCATGCATCCGCGTGCCCCAGCCCTTGGGGTCGCGCCGCATCCCGAAGCCGGATGTCCAGCGGAAACTGGCGGTCACGGGCATGGCCAGCGGCACCTGTTCGGTCGCGAGGCGATACAGGTTCATCCGGTCCAGACCTTCCAGGATCGTGTTGGCCCGCGCCTCATCCGGGCTTGGCAGCGCGCTGGAACTGGACAGCGACAGGGGCGACAGCGGCCCGCCCTGACCGGAATAGCCGCTGCGCACATCGTCCAACAGCTTCTCCGGCGATAGCCCCGCGGCGCGGAACATATTGTCCAAAGGCTCCATCGAAATCGTCACGGCCTCTTCCAGCTTGGCAAAAATCTCGTCATTTCGGTCTTGCAGGGCGCGGGCGGCGATTTCCATGTCGCTGACCCGCGCCGTTGCCGCATCGGCCGCCGTTTCCATCCGGTCGCGTTCGACCGCAGTATCGCCAAGGGCCGCCGTCAGCATGGCAAGCGTCGCCTCGGCATCCTCGGCCCGCGCGCCGTCGGTGCGGGTCGTGCCCGTCTCTGCAGCGAGGGCGAGGCTGGCGGCAGCGGCAGCGGTGCGCGCCTCATCGCGTTGTTCAATCGTGCGGCGCAGGGTGTTCTGGATCACGTCGATGCCGGTTTCCAGCTCCCGCCTGCGGTCTTCGCTGGCCAGAAGACGGCCCTGCATATCCGACACCTGTTCAAGCGCCAGATTGAAGCGTTCCTGCGCGCGCGCTGCCTCATCCGCGCGGATGTCGCGGTCATTCGACAGGCTGTTCAGCCGTTCTTCGAACATGGCCTGCTGGCGTGCGGCCTGTTCGCGCGTGCTGCCCGCACTGATCCAGTCCATCAGCACGATGGCCGTGGCCACGATACTCCAGGCCGCCACCAGCGTGATGCCCGTGATTGCAATGGCCTGCGTGGCGGGGCGCAGGCGGATGAACCGTGTCTCGGTATCGGATTTCAGAAACAGCCGCTGTTCCGGCAGCCATTGTTCAAGAGCGGCGTTGATCCGGTAAGACATTCGATTGATCACGAGGGCTCTTTCCGTTTTTTGGGCTGCTCGGGCCGTTTCTGGCAGATGTGCTGGCGAAGGGGATAACCACCCATGGGGCGTGCTGCAAGAAAATTGACCAGAAGATGGAAATCGCGGGCAAGTCCCCGCCCGGATCGGCGGGTTTTTGCCGATGACGTTGGGGCGCGGGCGCGGGTATCACGGCTGCGCGGCAGATGCCTTATCGACCAGCGGCCAGTAGAAATCGGGTGGGATGCCCGCCTCGGCCCGCTTTTCCGCATTGAAGGGCGGCTTCAGGGTGCCATGAAAATAGCGCCTCACCAGCGCATGGAAGCGTTCCTTCGGATCATCCCCGGCCCGCCCGCACAGCCAGTTGAACCATTTCGATCCGTAAGCCACATGGGCGACCTCCTCGGCATAGATCACCTCAAGTGCCGCCACCGCCTGCGCCAGACCGGCCCGGCGGAACACTGCGATCATGCCCGGCGTCACATCCAGCCCCCGCGCCTCCAGCACCATCGGCACGACGGCAAGGCGGCCCAGGAAATCATCCGCCGTATCCTCGGCCGCGCGCCACATCCCGGCATGGGCGGGCAGCGCGCCGTAATGGCTGCCAAGTGTTTCAAGAACGTCGCAGATGAGGTTGAAATGCTTGGCTTCTTCGTCCGCGCACCGGACCCAGTCGTCATAGAACCCCAAGGGCATCGGCTGGTCCGCAAAGCGCGCGATGATGTCCCAGTGCAGATCGACGGCATTCAACTCGATATGCGCCACGGCATGCAGCAGGGCGATCTGGCCCGCGGGCGATCCCGGCTTGCGCTGCGGCACATCGCGCGGCGCGCAAAGCACGGGGGTCGCGGGGCGCGCCGGTTGCATTGGCGGTCTGGCCGTGCCGACGGGCGGCGGCGCGCCTGCGCCGCGGGCGGCGAACCATGCCGCCGCATGCGCGCGCGACAGCGCCGCCTTCGCGCGCCCGTCAGCCGTAGTCAGCACCCCGACCGCCATCGCGCTGAGGCTGGTCAAAGGGCGCGCGCCGCCGCCAGCACCTCATCCGCGTGCCCTTTCACGCTGACCTTGTTCCAGACGCGCGCGACCTGGCCTGCCGCGTCAATCAGCACGGTCGTGCGTTCAATCCCCATATAGGTCTTGCCATACATGCTTTTCTCCAGCCAGACGCCATAATCCTCGCAGGTATGTCCGGTCTCGTCCGACACGAGCATGATGCCAAGGCCATGCTTCTTGCAGAACTTGTCATGGCTTTTCACGCTGTCTTTCGACACCCCGATCACGGTCGTGCCCGCAGCCGCAAAATCGGCCATCCGCAGATTGAAATCCTGCGCCTCCAGCGTGCAGCCCGGCGTGTCGTCCTTGGGATAGAAGTACAAGACCACCTTGCCGGGCCGCAGCGCGGACAGAGTGACGGTCGCGCCGCCATCGCGGGGCAGGGTGAAATCGGGGGCTTGGGTTCCGGTCGTGACCATGGGCGGCTCCTTGCTGCATGAGGGACGATTGCCCTTGGCGTTCTAGCTGCCTTCGGGCAAAGATAAAGGCAAGCCCTTCGAAAAGGGGGCAGCCATCAAAAAAGGCCGGGGCATTGGGTTTGGGCGGGTCGGATCACCATGGATCAGTCTGAAACAAGGCGGTTGCGCGCCGGCAGACGCCATCATCTGTGGGTGATGCTGCGCTCTGTGCTGGGCACCATCCTGTTTCTGGCCCTGCTGGTGGGCGGCAGTCTGTTCGGCCTCTTGGCGCTGACCGGCAAGACGCTCCGTCTGCCCGTCTGGATGGTGGACAATATCGAGGTGCGCCTGAATGCGCAGCTGGACGATGCCGCCACCATCGATCTGGGCACCATCGAAGTGCTGGTGGATCAGGATTGGTTGCCCCGTCTAGCAATGACCGACATCCGCGTCATGAACCCCGCCGGGGCCACGCTTTTGTCCCTGCCCGAGGCGCGGGTGGTGTTTTCAGGGGTGGCCTTTGCCAAAGGCGCTTTGCGCCCGTCGTCGCTGCGCCT
>JAAFHS010000300.1 GCA_013298485.1 Rhodobacterales bacterium | reverse complement strand
ATGCTTCGCTGTCAGAAATCCAAGGGGTCGGACATGGAGGTCCGTGGCAAGCCAAGCCCGATTTTGTGCGACGGGTCCTTGACTTTGTGGACCTGAAAGCACGTGAGTCGCGTGCTGTTTAGCCCCTGAGGTGAGCGATCTGCCCGTGAATGAAAACCCATCCCGCAATCCGCCTTGCCCCTGCGCGCACAGCCCTTTATCCGTGACGGCACAGCCAAGCCGCGAGGGGAGCCCGCCATGACCAATGCCCGCTTTGACAAATCCAGACTTCCCAGCCGCCATGTGACCGAAGGCCCTGCGCGCGCGCCACATCGCAGCTATTTCTACGCGATGGGCATCACCGAGGAAGAGATTCACCAACCCTGGGTCGGCGTGGCCACCTGCTGGAACGAGGCGGCCCCCTGCAATATCTCGCTGAACCGGCAGGCGCAGATCGTCAAGCACGGGGTGAAAAAGGCGGGCGGCACCCCGCGTGAATTCACCACGATTACCGTGACGGATGGCATCGCCATGGGGCATGAAGGGATGCGGTCGTCGCTCGCCTCGCGCGATGCCATCGCAGATACGGTGGAACTGACGATGCGCGGGCATTGCTATGACGCGCTGGTGGGGCTGGCGGGCTGCGACAAGTCCCTGCCCGGGATGATGATGGCGATGGTGCGCCTGAACGTGCCGTCGGTCTTCATCTACGGCGGGTCGATCCTGCCGGGCCGCTACAAGGGCCAGGACATCACCGTGCAGGACATGTTCGAGGCGGTGGGCAAACAGCAGGCCGGGGCCATGTCGGAAGCCGAGCTTGCGATCATGGAACGCGTGGCCTGCCCTTCAAGCGGTGCCTGTGGTGCCCAATACACCGCCAACACGATGGCTTGTGTCAGTGAGGCGATCGGTCTCGCCCTCCTGAATTCATCCGGCGCGCCTGCCCCATACGAATCCCGCGATATGTATGGCGAGGCGTCGGGCGTCGCGGTGATGCACCTGATCGAGAAAAACATCCGCGCCCGCGATGTGGTGACGCGCAAGTCGCTGGAAAACGCGGCGCGCGTGGTGGCCTGCACCGGCGGGTCGACCAACGGGGCGCTGCACCTGCCCGCGATTGCGCATGAGGCGGGGATTGATTTCGACCTGTTCGATGTGGCCGATATCATGCGCGACACGCCCTATTTCGTCGATCTGCGGCCAGGTGGCAAATACGTGGCCAAGGATCTTTATGAGGTTGGCGGCGTGCCCGTGGTGATGAAGGAACTGATGAAGGCAGGCCTGATGCATACGGACTGCATGACGGCGTCAGGCCGGACCATCGGCGAAGAGCTGGACATGATCGAAGGGCAGGCCGACGGCCGCGTGATCTATTCCATCGCCACCCCGATCACCAAGACCGGCGGCGTCGTGGGCCTGCGCGGCAACCTCGCCCCCGAAGGTGCGATTGTGAAAGTGGCGGGAATGAGCGAGGCCGAGCAGGTCTTTACCGGCCCCGCGCGCGTGTTCGAATGCGAAGAAGACGCATTCGAGGCTGTGAAGAACCGCGCCTATAAGGAGGGTGAGGTCATCGTGATCCGCAACGAAGGCCCCGCAGGCGGGCCGGGGATGCGCGAGATGCTGTCGACCACCGCCGCCCTGTCGGGGCAGGGCATGGGCAAGAAGGTGGCGCTGATCACGGACGGGCGTTTTTCCGGGGCAACACGCGGTTTCTGCGTGGGTCATGTGGGGCCGGAGGCGGCCCATGGCGGGCCGATTGCCCTGCTGCAGACGGGGGATATGATCACGTTGAACGCGCTGACGGGGGAATTGTCCGTGACGCTGAGCGATGCCGAACTGGCCGCGCGCAAGGCGCAGTGGAAGGGCCCGCGCGAGACGCAATATGCAACGGGTGCCTTGTGGAAATATGCGCGTCTGGTGGGCGGCGCGCGCCACGGCGCTGTCACGCATCCCGGGGCCAAGACGGAACGCCATGTCTACATGGATCAATAGGGCGCGGCGGGGTCTGACTGCGATCACGGCGGCTGCCGTCCTTGCGGCCTGCGTGCCTGCGGGCGGGGCCTTTACGACACCGCGCAAGGCACCCGTGCTGGATGGCGCGCTGTCCGTTGGCCTGCCGCGCGGCTATTGCATCGACCGGCGGGCCGGGCGCGCGGCGGAAGATACCGCCATCATCGTCATGGGCCGCTGCCGCCAGGATGTGGTGGCGACCCCCGCCGTTCTGACCGCCGCCATCGGGCCTGCAGGATCAGGCGGCGTTCTGGCGGGGGGCGGGCAGGCGCTGGCGGATTACTTCACCTCCGATGCCGGGCGGGCGGCACTCAGCCGGACCGGCAACCCCGGTGCCGTGACAATCCTGCAGGCCAAGATGGTGGGGGCGGCCTTCGTGCTGCATATCCGTGATCGGAATGCCGGCGACAGTTGGCGCGGCGTCGAAAGCATCGCTGCGCGCCTTGTGACCATCACCGTCAACTTTCCCGGCGGCGGCGATGCGGATGGCGAGGCGCTGCTGCTGGAGGCTTTGCGCCTGACGCAGAGCGCGAATGACGCTTCCGGGTAGGGGGCCGTCCGGCAGACCTGTTATGGCTTGACTCAGGGTGAAGTCTTTACTCTTTCCGCGCGATATAGATAACGTGACCAAAGCGCGCGAAAATGCGCGGATTATTGCGGAAATGGAAACCCTGGCATGGCGGGCCGGTTCGACCGATTCATCGACAGATTCATCCAGCGCCGTGTGCAGCGCCGCTGGCAGGATCTGGCCGACGAAGCCCCGGCGATGGAACTGGACCGCCTGCGCAACCTGCGGGGCCGTGCGCGCGCCATGCGCAGGCATCTCGACCGGGTGATCCATCTGGCCGAACACCGCCTGGCCCTGCCGATCATCGGATCGAACGCGATCCGCAAACCGCTCGGCACCGACTGGGCCTGGCGCCCGATGCTGTGGCATGGGCCGATCCCGGTGCCGGGGTTCGCTTCGGTGCCCGCCAAGGCGCAGGTCTGCGACGGGGCCACGATCTTTCACGATTGCCGCCGGTCGGAACTGACGGTGCGCCAGGTGCGCAACACGCGCGAGAGCGATATCGCGCCCTTCGGATTCCGGATGGATGTGTTCCGCTTTGACGGATCCTTCCTGTCGCTAGTCCTTGATCTGCCCGAAGAAGCGGCGCAGGGGTTGAAACTGCGCCATCTGATCAGGCTCGATGTGATCGTGGAAATGGAAAAGCCGCTGGAAATCTTTGCGCGCCTGAACATCAAGCATGGCCCCAACGTCGAACAGATCGTGCGGGAACTGCCGTTGAACGAGGAAGAGGTGATGGTGGAGTTTGACCTCGCCTATTCCAAGATCAATGAAAAGCGCGTGGAACGGCTGTGGGTCGACCTGATTTTCGAAGGACCGGAGATGAACCAGATCATCCTGCGCGATGTCACCCTCTGCCGCAGACCACGGGCGGAGTTCTGACACCATGGCCGAACATGTGTTGACCAAGACGCGGATCCGCGCCGGCGTGTGGGAAGGCATCCTGACCGGCGTTGCGGGCGAGCCGAAGCTGGAGGTGATGCTGCAGGACCAGCTGATCCCCGGCGTGGCGGTCATGCCCGCCGAGGGCAAGCCGGGGGCCTGGTCCGTCAGCGTGCCGATCCCGGCGGCGGCGCTGTCCGAAGGGGTGCAGACCTTTCTGATCCGCGAGGCAGGAATGGCGGACACGCTGGCGCATTTCACCATCATCACGGGTGTGGCGATGGAAGATGACGTGCGGGCGGAAATTGATCTGCTGCGCGCGGAACTGGACATGCTGAAACGCGCCTTCCGGCGGCATTGTCTGGAAACGGCAACCTAGCCCGCGATTTTTCTGCGAAAAATCAGGTCATGGCGCGTGGCGCGACAGATTTTTCGCAGAAAAATCGTGGCATGCCGGTGTCCCTGCGGTTACACCCGTGGCGGTATGACGAAAGGTCTGGTGATGGCGAAACCCGTCGTTCTGTGCATCCTTGACGGCTGGGGCATCGGCACCAGCCCCGTCGCCAATGCACCCGCCTTGGCGCAGGTGCCCAACTTCAACCGCCTCTGGGCCACCTGCCCGCATGCACAGCTGATCACCCATGGCCCCGATGTCGGCCTGCCTCGCGGGCAGATGGGCAATTCCGAGGTCGGCCACACCAATATCGGCGCAGGCCGCGTGGTGG
>JAAFHS010000301.1 GCA_013298485.1 Rhodobacterales bacterium | reverse complement strand
CTTTGATCTCGGGTGCGTTCATCATGCCCGCGCCTCCAGCGCCGCCGCGATGGAATTGCGCCGCGTCACCCACAGGCCCGCGTCGCGCAGGCGCTGAAAGATATCCTCCATCGCGGCAAGGGCGGCGGGGTTTTCGCGGGTGAGGAAGGCGCGCAGGTCATCGCGGCCCAGCGTGGCCTCGTGGTAAAGATCGAACAGATGCGGCGGCACCACCTGCGCCAGATGCGCGAAAGCCGCCATGTGATCGAGCGTGGCCGCAATCTCAGCCGCCCCCCGATAGCCGTGGTGCATCATGCCGTCGGCCCAGTCGGGGTTGGCGGCACGGGCGCGGACCACGCGGGCGATCTCCTCCGTCAGGGTGCGGGCGCGGGGGGTGTCAGGCTTCGTGGCGTCAAGGTGATAAAGCGTGGGTGCCTGCCCGCCAAGGCGCGCCACGGCGGCGGCGAACCCGGCCTCGTGCGCGGCATAATCGGCGGCCATGAGGACGTCGGTTTCCGGCAGGTCCTGCGGATGAACAAAGCTGTCGGCGGCCAGCACCCGCGCCTCAAGCCCCGCGCGGTTTTCGGTGGATTGCCCGTCGATGCCGATGGCCCAGCTGGAGGATTGCAGCCAGGCCTCGCCTGCGTCAGCGCGGGCCTGATCGGTAAAGGTATCGGCGGCCGTGCCCATGCCGAGGCCGTACTGGCCGGGCTGCGGGCCGAAGACGCGGGGGGCTTTGGCGATATAGGGGTTGTCTTCGGGGGCTTCCTCGCGGCTTGCCAGCGCCTCGGCCCCGGCCTCGAACAGCTGGGCGAGGCCAGGGAAAACGTCTCTGAACAGGCCCGAGACACGCAAAGTCACATCGATGCGGGGGCGTCCGAGGAGCGCAAGGGGCGTGATTTCAAAGCCTGACACGCGGGCGGAGCCGTCGTCCCATTTCGGCGCAAGACCGGCGAGGTGCAGCGCCATCGCAAACTCCTCGCCCGCCGTGCGCATGGTGGCGGAACCCCAGAGGTCGACGACAAGGCCGCGCGGGTAATCGCCGTGGTCTTGCAGGTGGCGGCGGATCAGTTCTTCGGCCAGTTTCACGCCCTGCGCATGGGCATTGCGAGACGGCACGGCGCGGGGATCGACGGAGTAGAGGTTGCGCCCGGTGGGCAGAACGTCGCTGCGGCCCCGGTAGGGGGAGCCCGCGGGGCCAGGAAGAACGCGGCGGCCTGCGAGGGCAGCAAGCATGCCTTCGCGTTCGCCCGCGCCTTGGCCGAGGATGTGCAGCCCGTGGCCGAACTGGCTTTCCTTGATATCGCAGACGAAACGGTCAATCCGGGTGATCGCCTCTGCGGGCGTTGCGTCGGGCGGCAGCCCAAGGTCGGCGGCGACGCCGGAGGCCTGCGCCTCATCCCGGATGGATGCGATCAGGCGGTTGCGGCGGGCGGGATCAAGGCCATCGGCGGTGGAATATTCGTCAAGCAGGCGTTCGAGGGTGGTGAGGGCTTGGGGCAGGTGCGAGGCGACCATCGGGGGCGGCAGATGGCCGAGGGTCACAGCGCCGATGCGGCGCTTGGCCTGTGCCGCCTCACCCGGATCGTTGACGATGAAGGGGTAGATCACGGGCAGGGGGCCGATGAGGGCATCGGGCCAGCAGGCATCCGACAGCGCCACGGATTTGCCGGGCAGCCATTCCAGCGTGCCATGCGCGCCCATGTGGACCAGGGCATGCGGGGCAAGGCTGCGCAGCCACAGGTAGAAGGCGACGTAAGCATGGCGCGGGGTGCGGGCGAGGTCGTGGTAGTCGGCATCGCGGGTATTCACATCGCCACGCTCCGGTTGCAGGGCGATCAGGGCACGACCGCGCCGGGTGGCGGCGAAATGGAAGGCCCCATCGCGGACGGCGGGGTCATCCTCTGGCGCGCCCCAGAGGTGAAGGGCGTCTTGCAAAGACTGCGGCAGGGTGTTCAGGGCAGCCAGATAGGCCGAAACGGGCCATATCAGTAACTGTTTTGTCAGCGTCTCGGGCAAAGGCGGACCTGCGGGCGTGTCATAGCCCTGTGCGGCAAGATCAGCCAGCAAGCTTTCGGTGGAGGCGACGGCATCCAGACCCACGGCATGGGCCATCTGATGGCTGCGACCGGGGTAGGTGGAGAGGATCAGCGCCAGATCCCGGTCGGGTGCAGGAGTGATGGCAAGGCGGTGCCAGGCGGTGACTTTTGTCACGACGGCGGCGATGCGGGCAGCATCGGCGCGGTGCGCGAAGCGCGAGAATTGCAAATCAGGGTCGCGCTTGCCGGGGGATTTGAAGCTGACAAGGCCCGCGAACAGCCGCCCGTCGACTTCGGGCAGGACGACATGCATTGCCAGATCGGCGGGCGACAGCCCCCGGTCAGACGCGGCCCAGTCACGCTTGCGGCCGGTGGACAGGGCCACCTGAAAGGCCGGGCAGTCAGCGGCGTCAAAGGGCGTGGTGCCGTCTTCGCCTTGCGCCGAAAAGGCCGTGGCGTTGATGATCGCTGCGGGGGGATGTGCGGACAGATGGGTGCGCAGCCAATCCGCGACGCCGGGGGCCTTGAGGCTGGTGGCGAATGCGCCATAGGCGGTAAAGCCTGCCTCACGCAGGGCATGGATCAGCGCGTCAATCGGGGCGGTGTCGGCAGCGGTGAGGTAGGAGCGGTAAAAGGTGACGAGAACATTGCCGTCCGGCGCCGCGATGACGCCTTTTGCGGGGTCGTAGAACCCCATGTCCGGCACGGTCTTTTCCCCGGCCACGGGCCCGGCATAAAGCCCCGCCGCCAATGCCAGCTGCGCCAGAGCCGCCTGTGCGGCCACCGCCCCCCCGGCATCGCAGAGCGCCTGCAGACGGCGCAGGGTGGAGACGGGCAGGGTGGACAGCGCATCGAGCCGCGCATCGGGGCGGCCGTCGGCGGGCAGGACGGCCAAGGCGATGCCGCGGCGGCGGGCAAGGTCCTGCAGGGTAGCGAGACCGTAGGGCCAATACGCCTCGCCCCCGATCACGCGGACGAGGACGGCTTTTGCACCGACAAGCGTCTTCTCGGCATAGGTGTCGATGGACAGGGGGTGTTTCAGCGCGATGAGGTTGGCAAGCCTGACGGTAGGATGGGCAGTATTGCCCATCCGACGCGACCTTTCCCACCCCGCCGCGAACGCGCCAAGATCGCTGTCGGAAAACGACAGCACCACCAGATCGGCAGGGTCCTGCCCCAGATCAAACGGGGTCTCCGTTTCCTCCAGCCCGTGGCTTTCGCGGAAGACGACATGCATGGATTAGCCCCTGTCCGCTGGGACGGCGGTGAACGCCATGCGCGTGCCCTCCCCCACGGGAGGGGAGGGGGGCACGGGATGACCGCTGTCTGCGCCGGACGGCATCACGTCTCAGGCCCCCAGCACGCGGCGGATGGTGCCCTCGTCGATATCGGCATGCTCAGCAATCACCACCAGCTGCGACAGGCGCGGGGCGGTGCCCCAGGGCCGGTCATACTGACTGCGCACGCGTGCCCCCACGGCCTGCACCAGCAGACGCATCGGTTTGCCCGCCACGGCCACATGCCCCTTCACGCGCAGAATTTTCTGCTCGCGGGCCAGCCGGATGATCGCGGCCGTCAGGGCGTCGGGGTCCGTCACTTCGGGCAGATCGATCACGACAGAGTTGAAATCGTCATGCTCGTGATCATCCTCGCCATCGTGATGCGAGGGGCGGGCGGCGATATCATCCTCCGCTGCGGCCATCAGGCCCAGGATCACGCGCGGATCCCAGGCGGGCGGCGGCAAGGCCCGCCTCACCCGCCAGATCGGCCTTGGACAAAAGAATGAGGTCGGCGCAGAGGATCTGATCCTCGAACACCTCGGACAGTGGGGTTTCATGATCAATCGACGGATCCGCCGCGCGCTGGGCATCCACTGCCGCCACATCGGGGGCAAAGCGGCCTGCCGCCACAGCCTCGGCATCCGCGAGCGCGATCACCCCGTCCACCGTGATGCGCGAGCGGATGGCGGGCCAGTCGAAGGCCTTGAGGAGCGGCTTCGGCAGCGCAAGGCCCGAGGTTTCGATGATGATATGATCGGGGCGGCTGGGCAGCGCCATCAGCGCCTCGATCGTCGGGATGAAATCATCGGCGACGGTGCAGCAGATGCAGCCGTTGGCGAGTTCCACGATATTCTCCACCGGGCAG
>JAAFHS010000307.1 GCA_013298485.1 Rhodobacterales bacterium | reverse complement strand
TCTGCGGTGCCGACCGCCTCAGACCTCGCCGTGCCGGCCGACTGTCGCAGCTATTGGCACCGGTCGGTCTTCGTCGAGTGGCGCGACTATGAAGGCAGCTACGGACACGAAGAGGTTCACTACTGAAGCCCTGAACGACCGCTCTCCCCCGAAACGCTCGAAAGACCAGACCCCTAGAAACAGAAACGACGCCAGACCATAGGCCCGACGCCGCACTGATTTCCTCGTGGTAGTGGGAATTTAGCGCGAGCTTTGGGTCCGTTCAACCGGCAAATGCCTTTGCCGGAACGAAATTTTGTACGTCCTGCGGTCTGGTGTCGCCCCTTGAAGGAACGACACATCATGGAACTCACGACCGGTGCCATCCTGCGCCGCATCACCGAAACCCCGCTCTCCACGTCGGCGCACAAGCTCGCGACGATCATCCTCGATGGGATCGCCTGGAAGGATGGCTACAACGGGCTTGAACGCGGAACTGCCGCCTTCACCCTCGGCAGTCTTGCCGACAAGATGGGCATATCGCGTCAGCACCTGACCCAGCTGCTGGCGGAATTGGCGTCATCTGCCCTTGGGCTCTTGCGTTGGAAGCCGCATGGCAAATTCGCGCCTTGGCTGTTCCGCTTTGGTGCTGTGGATAACCCTCCAACTGAGCCAGATCTCGTGTCAGCCACAGATGACACATCACTATCTAGAGATTCTAAGAACAAAATGATGTTCGCTGGAAAGATCGAGATAGGGGCTGGGTCAAACGTCTACCGCACGCCTTGGGCTGCGATGATTAAATCTGCGAAGACCGCCCTGCCTTGCTGGAATGTCGATTCCCAGATCATCTGGGACGCGTTCCGAGCGTTCAACAAGGCAAGGGGCAACGAGGAGGTGCCGGCAGGATATTTGCTAGGCTTCATGCGGAAGTGGCGGGCGTCGTCACCAAATTGGGCTCCGAGGACCAAAGCATGGTCGGAGCCGGCGCGCAAAGAAGATCCCAGAATGCAAGAGCTCCATGACCAGATCTGCGCTGCACCAAGCGCCAACCGGCAGTTTCATGCATCGGATCTTTGCAGGCTGATTGGTCAGACCGCCTACGATGGTCGTGTCCTAGATGTCGTCCGACAGTTCGGCTGTCCAAGGTTCGCTGCAATCCTCGCCGTGCACGGACGCGCCGTTTTGGCAGGAGAAATCTCCCGATGAGATGGCATGACGCGGAAGAGAGACCTCAGACTTGCTTGCTCCAATCATTTTTGTTGGGATTTCTCTGACCACTTTCAGGCTAGGGATTAACCCATTGGCTTCACGACGGCACCACCGTTGGCAATGTCTTTTGCCTTCGCCAGCCCCCGTCCCTTGATGAGCGCATAGACGGCTGGAATCACGACCAATGTCAGGATGGTGGACGACACCATGCCGCCGATCATCGGTACGGCGATACGGCTCATGACCTCGGACCCTGTGCCATGCGCCCAGAGAATCGGCATTAGACCCGCCATGATCGCAACCACGGTCATCATCTTGGGCCGCACCCGTTCGACCGCGCCGACCATGATCGCAGCATCCAGATCGGCGCGGGTGAAGGAGCGGCCCGCTCGGACTACCTCAGCCCGGCGTTCCGCCAGCGCATGGTCGAGATAGATCAGCATGATCACCCCGGTTTCCGCCGCCACGCCGGCCAGCGCGATGAACCCGACCGCGACTGCCACGGAGGTGTTGAACCCCATCCACCACATCAGCCAGACCCCGCCGACCAGCGCGAAGGGCAGCGACAGCATGACGATCAGGGTTTCGGTCAAGCGGCGGAAGTTCAAAAAGAGAAGCAGGAAGATAACCGCCAGCGTCAAAGGAACCACTATTGCCAGCCGCGCCTTCGCACGTTCGAGGTATTCGAACTGGCCACTCCATCCGAGCGAGTAGCCGGGCGGCAGCGTCACTTCGCCAGCCACCGCCGCCTGTGCCTCGGCGACATAGCCGCCCAGATCGCGGCCCGCGATATCGACAAAGATATAGACGGCGAGTTGCCCGTTCTCGGTGCGGATCGACGTCGCCCCCCGCGTGCGTTCCACCTTTGCCACTTCGCCCAACGGCACAGTGCCGCCCCCCGGAAGAGCCACCTGAATCTCACGCGCGATGGCGTCGGAGTCTTGGCGCTGCGCCGCCGGATAGCGGAGTGCGACGTTATAGCGTTCGCGTCCCTCGACGGTCTGGGTGATCGCCTCGGCTCCGAGCGCCATGGCGATCACCTCCTGCACGTCCTGGATCGACAGGCCGTAACGCGCCAGCCGTTCACGGTCCGGCACGATGTCTAGGTAATAGCCGCCGATGACCCGTTCGGCATAGGCGCTGGTGGTGCCGGGAACATTCCGCAGCACCGCCTCGACCTGCCGCGCGACTGCCTCCATTTCTGTAAGGTCGGTGCCGAA
This sequence comes from Rhodobacterales bacterium, assembly GCA_013298485.1. Taxonomy (GTDB): domain Bacteria; phylum Pseudomonadota; class Alphaproteobacteria; order Rhodobacterales; family Rhodobacteraceae; genus JAAFHS01. The sequence continues at coordinate 1,690 of JAAFHS010000307.1, read as the reverse complement.
GACTTTCACCCCCACAGGCGTGCGGATGCCAGTGGCCAGCATATCGATGCGCGCTCGAATTGGTTGCGTCCAGGCGTTCGAGACGCCGGGGAATTGCAGGGCGGCGTCCATTTCCAGCCGCAGACTTTCCATCGTGACGCCCTCGCGCCACTCATCTTTCGGCTTCAGCTGAATGATGGTCTCGAACATCTCCGTCGGGGCCGGATCAGTTGCCGTCAATGCGCGGCCTGCCTTGCCGAACACGCTTTCGACCTCGGGGAAGGTGCGGATGATGCGGTCCTGCATCTGCATCAGTTCCGCTGCCTTGGTGACGGACAAGCCCGGCAGGGTGGTGGGCATGTACATCATCGTGCCTTCGTCCAGTGCGGGCATGAACTCAGACCCCAATTGCCGCGCGGGCCAGATTGTAGCGACCAGTGTCACCAGCGCGAGCGTGATTGTGAACACCCGCGCCCGCAGCACCCATTGGATGACGGGGCGATAGAGTGCGATCAGGACCCGGTTCACCGGGTTCCTGTGTTCGGGCACAATCCGCCCGCGCACGAAGATCACCATCAGCGCGGGCACAAGCGTCACTGACAGCAGAGCTGCGGCCGCCATGGCAAAGGTCTTGGTCGCCGCCAGAGGCCCGAAGAGCCGTCCCTCTTGTCCCTCCAGCGCGAAGATCGGCAGGAAAGACACTGTGATGATGAGGAGGCTGAAGAACAGTGCCGGTCCGACCTCTGATGCCGCTTCGATCAGCACTTCCACCCTTGGTTTGCCGGGTTCGGCTCGCTCCAGGTGCTTATGGGCGTTTTCAATCATCACGATGGCGGCGTCGATCATCGCGCCAATGGCGATAGCGATGCCGCCAAGGCTCATGATATTGGCCCCGATGCCAAGCGCGCGCATGGCGGTGAAGGCCATCAAGAGGCCCACCGGCAGCATGATGATGGCGACCAGCGACGAGCGGACATGCAGCAGGAAGACAAATGTGACCAGCGCCACGACGATGCTTTCCTCGAGAAGTGTCGTCCGCAGGGTTTCAATGGCTGACAGGATCAGGCTGGACCGGTCATACACGGTGACGATCTCCACCCCCTCGGGCAGGCTTTGCGCGATGGTGTCGATCTCGGCCTTGGCGTTGTCGATCACATCGAGTGCATTGGCACCCACACGTTGAAGCACGATGCCGCTGGCCACTTCGCCCTCGCCGTCAAGCTCTGCGATGCCCCCCATGAACTCGAATTCCGACAGCTCGACCGTGCGCCCGCCGGTGTCCATATTGCTGGCCGCAACGGCCTCTCCGATCTCGGACAGGGTGATGCCAAGCGCCCGCATCCGCACCGGATCGACGGTGATCGAATATTGCTTGACGAAGCCGCCGACGCTGGCGACTTCCGACACGCCATCGGCACCGCTGATGGCAAAACGCATCACCCAATCTTGCAAGGACCTTAGCTCGGCCAGGCTCAGGTTTTCGCCCTTCAGCGCGTATTGATAGACCCAGCCCACGCCCGTTGCATCCGGCCCGAGCGCAGGTGTTACCCCGTCCGGCAGACGCGCGGCCGCAGCATTGAGGTATTCCAGCACGCGCGAGCGGGCCCAATAGGGGTCTATGCCATCTTCGAAGATGATGTAGACGAAAGAGATGCCGAAGAACGAGAACCCCCGCACGACCCTTGATTGCGGCACGGTCAGCATGGCCGAG